>JAAYKH010000013.1 GCA_012522475.1 Chloroflexota bacterium
AATTGCTGCTGTGCCTTATTTTGGTGTTTTCTTTGGTACTAAAGAAAAGGAAGAATACCAGACCGAAGAACTGCCATCGTTCTGGAATTCACTTAAAGCTGCCTTCAAAAACCGACCCTTTATGTTTGGCGCTCTGATGTATCTTGCAACTTGGATGGCGATTGTTGTCATCGAATCTAACTTGCAGTTTTATATTATGCATATCATTCAGCGTCAGTCTCAAAACATCATCATCATGGTTGGAATCTTTGTCACGGCGATATTTGCCCTGCCGATTTGGAACTGGGTTTCGAAAAACTGGAATAAACGCAGGGCTTATATTATCGGCGTAGGCTTTTGGGCGATTGTTATGATGGCATTGATTTTTATGACCCCTCAAACGCCTTTCTGGCTGATACTCATCCTGTGTGTGATGGCAGGTATCGGTGTTAGTGCCGGACAGGTGCTGCCCTGGGCAATCATCCCGGATGCGATTGAATGGGAAGAATGGCATACCGGTGAGCGGAAAGAAGGTATGTTTTACAGCTTGGTAACGCTTCTGGGGAAGATTGGTATGTCGATTGCACAACCGCTCTCGCTCCTTGTGCTGCAGGCCACCAATTTCCAGAGCGGTCAGGATGTTGTTCAACCAGACAGTGCTCTGTTGGGCATTCGCCTGGTCGTTGGACCTATCCCCGCTCTGCTTTTAATTACCGGCATATTAATTGCCATCTTCTACCCCTTGGACCGCAAGCAGCACCGCCAAATGGTGGAGGATTTGCGCGAACGGCGGGCTGCTCGGAAAGCAGAGCGCACTGAGAAAAAACCACTCCCTGGAGCTAGTGAGCCCGCGTAATTAAGGGAATTTGCTCAACAAATTTTGACTGCACGTCATTGAAAACCAATCGAAACTTGACCCTGTCCGGATTTTTCTGACAAGGTCTTTTTTTATTGAATTGCAATTAACAGCAGTTGTTTTGCCAATAAACGCAAAGAACTGTAAACGATTTTTCTTATGTATACCCTGTATCTTCTTATTGGCTTGAACCCAATTCTTTGGTGATGTTCATGCTGGGGGTTACGAACTTTAAACCTGGTCCTGTAACACCCCTTTTTACGGATAAAACAAGGCATGTATATATGCACCTCGAAAAACACTTTGATACCGCATTGGAGTTCACAAACTATTAATAATACGCCGCTTTAAAAACAGATACTTGATAACAATGAAAGAATCATGTAAAATTTAAAAAGGCTACTGTTAAAAGCCCCCGAATATACTTGTATTCTAAACTCTGAATTCGCGAGTGTGCTTATTTAAGGGAGCAGATCATGAACGTTATCAAGGTATCCGCGAACTCCCGCACTGCTGCAGTCGCAGGGGCTATCGCCGGTGTTGTCCGTGAGCATAAACTCGCGGAGGTTCAATCCATTGGAGCTGGTGCCGTCAATCAAGCGATTAAAGCGATTATTCTTGCCAAAGGCTATTTAGCCAATGATGGCATTGACATCACGCTTGTCCCTGAATTTGTGGATGTGGAAATTGACGGAAAAATTCGCACTGCGATCAAGCTAACGCTCATCCCTCATCAGGATGCACAGGAGCCGGACGCGTCACCGCCTGGTGATTGAACTTTTGAGGTCATAAATAGCGTTCTTTAGGGTTTGATAAGCTCGCGCCTGGTCGTGCTGTGTTTGGGCTTGCCAGGGATTAAGTGTCAAAGCGGACTTCTGCCTTGCCTGTTAAAAATTCTCGAACTTTTTCTACTATTAATTCCAGGTGGGCTGGCTTTGCCACATAATCCAGATCATCACAAGGAATGGCCAAGATGGGGCAAAGCGTGAAATAATCTATCCAGTTTTCATATAAGGTGTTCAGGTCAGCCAGGTATTCTGCGCTGATGGTTTTTTCATAATCGCGGCCACGCTTTGAAATTCGATTCAGCAGGGTAGGTACGGACGCGCGTAAATAAATCACCAGGTCGGGCGCGGGCAGAAACTCGACCAGGACCCGATACAGCTCTCGGTAAGTGGTGTAATCCCGGTCGTTAATGGCGTTTTGGCGATACAGGTTATGAGCAAAGACTTCCGCATCTTCGTAAACACTGCGGTCTTGGATGACGGAACCATTCATTTTCATTAATTGCCGGTGAATGCGCAATCGCCGCATCAAAAAATATACCTGGGAGTGAAAACCCCAGGCAGGCATATCCTCATAGAAATCTGCCAGGTAAGGGTTCTCTGTCACCGGTTCATAGAAAGGAGTCCAGCCCAGGGTCTCACTGAGCAGTTTAACCAGGGTTGATTTTCCCACGCCGATATTTCCAGCAACAGCGATGAATTTTTCCATACGATGCGTACACCTGCTTTCTAACGTGAATGCTTGAAGGTTAATGCGTTCTTTATTATATGATGAAATGAATGATATGCTACTGTTGCCGAGATCAATGGATGTTTAATAAAAAAATGTCGGCTGAAAAGCCGACATTTTTTGTTTTGAAGACGGTTCGTTAAGCTCTGGCCGGTTGGGTCTTTTTGATTTGTTTACGCAAGAAGAGTTTTGTGACCTCGGCAGCTACCGATGGAATCAGAACCAGTGGAAGAATCTCGAGCCATTCCGCAACACCCAGGGGGGCGGTATTGAAAATTGGCTGCAAGAAAGGCACATAAACCACCATTAGAATCAGTACTAATGAACCCAGCACAGCCCAAGTCATCAGTTTGTTTTTGAAGATGCCGATTTTGAGCAATGGATAAAATTCAGACCGTGCGGTGAAGGCCCGGAACAATTCGGAAATGCTGAGGGTCACAAAAGCCATGGTTTGGGCAAATTCTGCATGTTCGGGTTCGAAAATATAACCAATGGCATATGCAATCAGGGTGACAGCAGTAATGGCAATGGTTTGTACCAGGATGCCAATTTGCATGTATTTATTGACAATGGGCTCGTCTTTTGGTCTGGGTGGGAGGTTCATAATATCGGGGTCGCCCGGTTCTGTGCCCAAAGCCAACGCCGGAGCACCATCAGTCACCAGGTTTAGCCACAGCAACTGGATGGCAGTTAGGGGAATCGGCCAGCCAAATAATGCCGCCAGGAAGATCACCATAATTTCAGCGACGTTACAGGAAAGCAGGTAGTAGACAAACTTGCGGATATTGCTGTAAATGACCCGACCCTGTTCAACAGCCGAAACAATACTGGCGTAATTGTCATCGGTGAGCACCATGTCGGCAGCGCCTTTAGCGACGTCTGTGCCGGTGATCCCCATGGCCACGCCAATATCGGCCAGTTTGATGGCCGGTGCGTCGTTGACGCCATCGCCTGTCATGGCAACCACTTCCTGGTTGGCGCGCAGGGCATCCACAATGCGCATCTTGTGTTCCGGGCTGACCCGGGCAAACACATCGGTGACCTGGACACTTTCAATCATTTCTTCATCGCTGAGTTTGTTCAGCTCTTCGCCCGTCATGACCTTATGCCCTGGGCTTAGTAAATTGATCTGTTCGGCGATTGCCCGGGCAGTGTTGGGATAGTCGCCAGTGATCATAATGGTGCGAATCCCAGCGTTGCGTGCGGTAGCGAGGGCATCCGCCACCTCTTCACGTGCCGGGTCAATCATACCGATAAGCCCAACAAAGGTCAGGTCCTGTTCCAATGCCGCGTCAGTTATTTCTTCGGGTACGGCGTTAACGGCCCGATAGGCGACTGCTAAAACCCGCAACGCGTCATTGGTCATGGCATCATTCGCAGCTTGAATTTCCTTCCGGCGTTCTTCGGTTAAAGGCTCAACATCATCTTTGCCCGTCAGGATGTGGGTACACAAGCCAAGTACCACATCTGGTGCACCTTTGACATTGATGATATAAAAACCACGATTTTCATTGCCGATGTTTAGCGGTGTAAGGGCTTCATCTGTGTTTGAATCAACTGTGTGGATGGTCAACATGCGTTTCCGGACTGAATCGAAGGGAATTTCTTGCGTCCGGGGATAGGTTTGGTTGAGCTCATCGATTGCGGTACCCATTTTTTGTGCAGCAACCAGGATGGCACCTTCAGTTGGGTCGCCGATCATGCGGAAGGTCTCTTTTCCTTCCTGTTCTCCTGCAGATTCAAGCTGGGCGTCATTGTTCAATGAACCCAGCCAGAGGGTGGCTTTAATTTCCGGGTAATCTTCAAGGTTGATAATCTGGTCATCCTTGAGAAAATCACCTTGTGGCGTATATCCCCTGCCAGTGATATCGAAAAATCCGCCATCAGACCAGATACGGGTGACGGTCATTTCATTCTGGGTCAGGGTCCCGGTTTTGTCCGAGCAAATAATCGTGGCAGACCCCAGGGTTTCCACTGAGGAAAGTTTGCGGATGAGGGCGTGGCGGCGAACCATTTCACGCATTCCCAATGCCAGGCTGATGGTTACGATTGCGGGCAGACCCTCTGGCACAGCTGCGATGGCTAATGAAACAGCAATCATGAACAGCTCAGTATAGGTTTCTAATGCCTCCGGACCTAAGAAATCAGCACGGCCCGGTTCAAGAACAAAACGAACCACACCGATAACAAAAACCAGTGCACAGATAATTAAACAGGCCCAACCTAAAATTTTGCCAAACTGGTCCAAACGGCGCTGCAAAGGAGTTTGCTCTTCTTCGACGTTCTGGAGCATCGAGGCGATCATACCAAGCTGGGTGTTCATACCGGTGTTGACAACGATACCTTTACCGCGCCCATAGGTGACCAGGGTGCCCATGAAGGCGGTGTTGTCACGGTCGCCCAGGGGGACATCTTCCTCGAGCCTGGTTTGAGCGTTTTTCTGCACAGAGACGGATTCACCGGTTAGTGAGGCCTCATCAATGCGCAGGTTGAAGGCCTCCAACAAGCGCATATCCGCTGGGATGAAATTGCCTGCTTCAAGGAAGACAATGTCCCCAGGCACCAGCTGAAGGGCGGAAACAGAAACATGTTTACCATCCCGCAACACGGTCGCTTCCGGAGCGGCCAGCTTTTTGAGGGCTGCCAGGGCAGCCTCGGCGCGGCTTTCCTGAATGATTCCCATGATGGCATTCAGGATTACGATGGCCATGATGGCAATCGCTTCCACGTAATCACCTAAAACAGCAGAAATAATTGCCGCGCCCAGTAGCATGTAGATCACAAAACTATTGATTTGTGCCCACAACATCTGCCAGAAGGTCGTTGGCGGTGCTTCATCCAGTTCGTTTAAGCCATACTGCGCCTGCCTGGCTTCAACCTCTGCACTCGAAAGACCGGCATCCATTTTTGAATCTAACCTCTGTAAAACGTCCGTGTTGGTCATCGCATGCCACGAAACCGAAATTTGATCGTGCTTTTCAGTATGCGTGTCAATCTTGTTTTTTACCATTAATGCATCTCCAATCAATTAATAATTCATGTCTAATCTTACACACCCAGACCAGAGGTAGCCTAAGATTATCTTCGGTCTTTTAAAACCCCAATAATTATAACGAAAGTCTAAAAAATGCGAAGAGCAAAATTCGATTAAAAACTGTTGATATTTTTATGATAATGCTTCCAACAGCGCGCCAATCCTCGTCGCCGTTGATCGCTTAAGATCAGCTGCCGGTCTTCAGAACGTGGGTTGTATAAGGAGCTAAGCATAACGGCCCAAAAAAAGGTTGCACAACTTGACAACCTTTTTTGCAAATCATTGAGTGTCCGTTTTATTCTTCGGGGCCGATTCGCGTTCCCGAGGGCAAAATGGTATTTTTAGGGACAACCACAATGCCCTCTTTGACGGAATAGGCGTCTGTGTCAAAATCGGTGTCGTGCGGGAAGGGTCTGATGAACACATCCTGGCCCATGCGGACGTTCTTATCAATAATAGCCCCTTCAATATCAGAATTTTTACCGATTCCGATGGGGATTTCACTGGAGTAATCATAATAATCGGCGCCCATAATAACCGTGTCTTTAATCCGTGCGCCTGATTTGATGATGCTGCGAATGCCGATTACTGAATGATTGATACTGGCCTCGGTGATAAGACAACCTTCGTTGATCAGAACATTGTTCATTTCGCAATTTGAAACCCGCGTGCTGGGTAAAAAGCGACCATGGGTGTAGAGGGGAAAGGCTTGGTCATGGATATCAAAGCTGGGACGCGGCATAGTTAATTCCAGATTTGTGTCGTAAAACGAACGAATTGTCCCAATGTCGCGCCAGTAACCGCTGAATTCATAACCAAAGACTGTCGGCTCATTGACCACACAATAGGGAATGATGTCGTAACCAAAATCGTTAAAATCTTTTTGTCCGGTTTTCATGGTCAGGATTTCGATCAGAAAGTCCAGGTTGAACATGTAAATACCCATGGACGCCAGGTAGGGTTGTTCCGGATCTTCCCGGGTGATAAAGCTATCCAATATGTTGGGGTCTTTTGGTTTTTCCGCAAAATCGATGATCTGATCTGTTGGGTTGCGTTTTAGCAATCCAAAGCGCGAGGCCTCAGAACGGGAGACGGGTTGTACCGCCACGGTGACGTCGGCCTTTTTCTCCCAGTGAAAGTCGGCCAGTTTCGAATAATCCATCTGGTAAAGGTGATCACCCGCCAGGATGAGGACATATTTTGCCCGCGCTGAGCGGATTTCAAATAGCTGCTTACGGACAGCATCAGCAGTTCCCTGGTACCATTCCGTGCGTTCCATGGTCTGTTCGGCAGCCCAAATTTGCACCCAGCCGGTATGAAATGAATCAAATTGATAGGTATTGGTGATGTGCCGGTGCAAAGAGACGGAATTAAATTGCGTCAACACTGCAATTTGATAGATATTTGAATTAATACAGTTACTGATCGGGATATCAATTAACCGATATTTCCCAGCAATCGGTACAGCAGGCTTAGAACGTTCCAGCGTAAGAGGATACAGGCGTTTTCCTTGTCCGCCCCCCAGGATCACTGCCAGAATATCAGAATAACTGGACATCGGGACTCCTTTTCGTGTATCGCGCGGTTACTCGGTTTTGTTTTCTCCTCAATTTTAGCAGATATTTCGGAAAGGATGTTTCTGAAACGTTGATTGCAATCTGTTTATCCGAACCCCTGATTGGTTCGATGACGCACGATTTCGAGAATTTCTTCGGCCGATTGCAGGGTGCCTTCACCGAGCGGGCCGAGCATTTGTGCCAGCTCGGATAAGCGTTCCTCACCAGCCAGGGGGAGCACCGCGGTATGTGTGCGTTCATCCTGAACTGCTTTAGAGACCCGGAAATGCTGATCGCCAAAGGCTGCCAGCTGCGGGAGGTGGGTAATGCACATCACCTGATGTTGACGGGAGAGATTCCAGAGCTTTTCACCAACGACCATACCAACCCGCCCCCCGATGCCCTGATCGATCTCATCAAACACAAGCGTGGGGATTTTGTCGGCATTCGCCAAAACATTTTTTAAAGCCAGCATCAAGCGCGAAGTCTCTCCGCCGGAAGCGATCTTAACCAGGGGTTTAAAGCCTTCACCGGGGTTTGTTTCCACCATGAATTCAATCCGGTCAATACCATAGGCGTCGAAAGCGACGACACTCCCATCTGATAGCGGCAGGCCATTTTCATCCGGGCGCTGGGTAATGCCAATTTGAAAGCGCGCTTTGGCCATCTGCAAACTTTGTAATTCAACCTCAATACCGTGGCTGAGTTCAACAGCAGATTGAGAGCGCTGCTGGCTGAGGGCTTGCCCGTGTTCTGCCAGCATTGCTAAAAGACTGGTCTCCTGGGCTTCTAGGTCTGCGATTAATGCCTCAGCATGGGTGATCGATTCGAGTTCTTTACGGGCATTCTGGGCATAGGCAATGATTTCTTCGATGGAGTTGCCATATTTTCGTTTCAGGTTATTGATTAGATCAATCCGCTCTTCCACCTGGTCTAAGAGTCGGGGGTTAAACTCAATGCCCTCAGCGTAATTACGCACCTCTAAAGCCAGGTCTTGTAAAGCTGTCACATTGGACGAGAGGCGGTCATAGAGGGTTTCTGTTGATGTATCGATGCGCGCCAGGCTGTGCAGGGCGTTAAGCGCTTCGCCGAGCAGGTCGTTGACGCTGCTCACTTCCGGTGCGCCTTCCTCCAGCAACAGCAGGGCTTGCTGGGCGTGTTTTGCCAGGCTTTCAGCATTGGCCAGGCGGGTGCGATCCTGCTTTAAGTCGTTTTCTTCATCAGCCTGCAAACCGGCCGCGTCGATTTCCTGAATCTGGTAAGTGAGCATATCAACGCGGCGGGCAGCATCCTGTTCCATGGTGCGCAGGTGTTGCAATTCTTTGCGAGCTTCTAAGAGTTGCCGGTAAACAGCCTGGTATTGATTCAGTAATCCGCTGGTTTCAGCAAACCCGTCCAGCAAGTGCAGGTGGGTGCGCATATGCAACAACGAAAGGTGCTCCGATTGCCCATGAATATCCACCAGGTATTCGCCCACTTCGCGCTGCAAAGCCGCGGTAACTGTGCGACCATTAATACGAGCTGTATTGCGACCTTCACGCCGGATTTCGCGCCCCAAAATGATATACTCCGGGTCGTCAATTAAATCTTCTGCATCCAGTAAGGTATGAATTGGTTCACGGATGCTTGCATCCAGGTGAAAGATGGCCTCAACCTGGGCCCGTTCAGCACCGGTGCGGATGGTGGTGGTGTCGGCCCGCCCACCCAGCACGGCTTCCAGGGCGTCCATGATAATCGATTTACCCGCGCCGGTCTCTCCGGTAAAGATCACCAAGCCGTCTGAAAAGGTCAGGCGCAAGTCCTGGATAATGGCGAAATTTTCAATGCGCAATTCAGTTAACATCGCTTGATCCTCACAGCCGCTGGTTGCCGGAAAGGCGATAATTCGCTGAGGGCACTGCCAGGATAAGATAAAGAATTTGATACCCCAGCCTTAGCAGGCTAAAAGGGTTAAAAGCGGCCATACGCAGGCTGAAAAACAGGTTGATTAGCATGAACACGCTGATTGGAACCCCGCCCAGGATGATTCCCCGCGCAACCAGGCGAAATAAACGCTTACTGCGCCGCCTTTTTGTCACCAGACGGACGGCTTCAGCAATGCCTACCCCGGCTGCTGGTGCCAGCAAGACGGTGAAAAAACCAATTAATGAGGTTAACCAGCTGCCTAATAAGCTCAGCACAAGGGCGATGATAAAGCCCAGGATATAGTCCAGGGGTTGGCTGGTGTCGAAGACTTTCTGCTGCTGCCGAACACAATCTGAGCAGCGATAGCCGGTTGGAGTCAGGATGGCTTCTGATGGGCTGATTGGCTTGCCGCAACGGTTACAGCGCAGCGTGATCGCTTCTTCGTGATGATGATTATGATCTGTCATTGGTATTAATATTGATTAAAGGGTTATGTTCCATATATGTTGTCAGATTACGATAAAAATAGTTCGGGTCTTGAAACCGAACCATCAGCAGAGATTTTTCATGGACGGCAACTTCAACAAAATCTCCGCTGACCAGTTGAACCGGCGGATGACCGTCAACGCTAACCACGGCTTCGTGTGAGGTTTTAACACGTATGGTCACCGATGAACCTTCTGAAAGGACAACCGCTCGATCAACAGAGAGGTGGGGAGCAACCGGCATCAACAATATATTTCGGATTTCGGGCGGTAAAATCGGCCCGCCAGCTGCCAGTGCATAGGCTGTGGAGCCCGTGGGTGTGGCCACAATCAGGCCATCAGCAATATAACTAACGATATGCTCACCGTCGAGCAGGGCTTCTACACTGATCGGGCGGACATACTGACCCCTGGCGACCACCACATCGTTGATCACATCAAAAGGGGCTTGTTCTCCGGCTGAAATCACACAGCACGCGCGTAGCATCATCCGCTTTTCATAACGGAAATCTCCTGCCAACAACCGTGGCAAATACTCGCGCCACTGATTGCGTTTCAATTCCACCAGAAAGCCAAAGGTACCAATGTTAATTCCCAAGAGGGGGGTGTCTACCGGTGCACAGAGATGACCGGCGCGCAGCATGGTGCCATCACCGCCTAATGCAATCACCAGGTCATGCGCTTGAGCCTGGACGGACTTTCGCAAATCTTCATCATAAAGTGAGCCAACCTCTGCCGTTCCGCCTAAGGCTCGCAGCATCGAACCAACGTCCTGGCCAATTTCCAGCGCCTGAGGAATATTCGGATGAACCATCACGGCGATATTTTGGGGCGGACCAGGGTTTAGCGTCATAGCTTTGTAATTATAGCCTCATTTTAAGTAATGACTGGCCAGCGGATTAATTATTGGGGTTGTTCCACCCATATAAACTGGGCGCCCTCAGGCAAACCGGTAATAACCTCATCTGGTTTCAACCCGGGAAAGATATAACGATAAAGAGAACCTTCAGAAAGGATGAAGAAGCCTTTTGAATCGGGCTGCCAGAAAAGGACTTCAACGGGTTCATTGATGAGTGTCTGCAATGGGCTGCTGTTATGAGACTGAAACAACCGTGCTCCGGCCGTGGTATTTATCCCGTCACCCCAGGTGATAAACCAGCTCCCGTTGGGTGATAGGCGTGCATGCCCTTCGCCCGGCAAGAGCATACTTTCGCCCTGCGGTGTAAACAACAGAACGCCCTGTGCGCCAGAAGCCACAAACATCCCTCCCGAATCCCAGGTGAGATACGACCAGTTACCGGTTGCCTGCAACTTATTCACAGGGCTGTCGAGTGTCCGCCGATAGATTCCACCGGCAAGGCCCTGGGCAGCAGCCGTTGAATAGTTGATGGTGAAGGCGATGACCCCGGATGCCGGGTCAAAACCCACCTCTTGAAAAAAATCTTCGATAATGATGTAAACTTGCAGTCCTTCCATATTGACCTGACGCAATCGCCAGGGCCCGGCGTCAGTGTTGGAATAGCTTATAAAGGTGCTTGGATTCAACCAGCCCACAATCACCTCTTCGAGGCTGTTGAAATGCGGATTATAGATTGTGTTTTGGCTATCAAAGCTGGGAATACGTATTCCAGAAACCAGCATCGAGTGCCATTCCTCCAGCTGATGAACAAATTCCAATTCCTGTGAGATGAGCCAATTACCGTCCGGAGACCACGTGGGCGAAGTGTTTTGCGAAAGGAGCCCGTTTAACCGGTCGATGCGATTTTTCTGAATGTCCACAAAATAGAGGTCGCTGGTCTCGCCATCCAATGCTGCGGTAAAAGCCAGATAGCGGCTGTTTGGCGACCAGGCCAGCCCATCCGAATGTGTAACGATTGCCAGGGTTTCCAGCGCGAGGGCACTATCGTTGTTGACGATCTTACGCTGAACCGGGATCGAGAGCAATGGGCTCAGCTTGTTAACCCCGAAGGATGGTAAATCAATCTGGTAGAGTGCCAACTCGTCGGTGTTCAGTGCTGATCCTGCCCGCAGGATCAATTTGCTACCATCTGGTGCCACACCCCGAGTGAGATCGGTGTCGATGATGGGTTCAGGCAGGTCGATCTCAATGGTTTTTTGGGCGCTGAGATCATAGGCGCGCAGGCCCTGCCCCTGGGGGTTGATGAAGATCAGCCAGGGGCCAGGGGTGTCCGTTTGGGGCGTTGGGGAAATTAATGTCGGTGTAATTTCAGGGGTACGGGTTGGCAGGGTGGGGGTGAAGACAAAATTTCCCGCACCGGCAATAGCAGCCTGGGTCAGGGCGATCTCTGTGTTTCGGGCTGCAGCTGTGGGTGTCCCCGACCATGAGGCCGGCCGCGGCGAGGTTAACTGGCAGGCCATGCTCGTTCCAAGCACCAGGATGATTCCCCAGATCAGAAGGGTTTTCTTCTGTCTGTGCACCTGTTTGGGCATTATTCCTCAAGAATCTCCAACCGGGACATGGAAGCTACCAAAGCTTTCAAGCCCAACCCGTCGAAATAGACCTCCACGGTTTCATCACCGAATTCAAGGCGGCTGTTTTGAACGACGCCTTCTCCATAGACAGGGTGTTGAACATGCATTTCAGGGAAAAAGCGCTGTTCGCGTCTTTTTGGCGGCTTGGGTGCTGTTGACTTCGCCTTTGAACCGTAGGACTGACCCCATTGAAACTGCTGAATATCGAAGTTTTCATGCCAGCTATCCATCCGGCTGATGCGCCCCCGGGTGAGGCTTTCCGGCAGGTCCATTAAAAACCGGGAGGGCAGCATGGTCTCGTAACTGCCGTAAGGGCTGCGCCGCCTTTGCGCCCGGGTGAGATACAGGCGCTCTTTGGCGCGGGTCATCCCGACATAGAACAAGCGTCGTTCCTCAGCTAATTCTTCGGGCTCATGCAACGAACGGCTGTGGGGCAGGTAGTGTTCATCCAGACCGATAATAAAGACTTGCTGAAATTCCAAGCCCTTGGCGGCATGCAGGGTCAGCATGGTGGGCGCATCAATGGTGTCCGGCAGGGTATCCTGGTCGGCAACCAGGGCCATCGCTTCTAAAAATGCGGCCAGGCCGACTTCCTCGTATTCTAATAACACGGCGCGCAGTTCCAGAACATTCGCCCAGCGGTCTTGCAGGGCATCGCTCTCGGCCTTGACATAGGCCTCATAATCTGTATCCAACAGCACCTGGTCAAATAGGTCGGTGAGCGAGACCAGATCCAAATTGAACCGCCAGCTGGTTAACAGCTTACTAAAAGGTAATAATCGCGCCGCTGTGGCGCCCAGGTCACTCATAAAGGCTGAGCCATGGGCAGCATTCAGGGCGAGCAATACCTCACCGCTGCTCATATCGGCCTGCTGGGCAATTGCTTGCAGGCGTTGCAGGGTAACGGCGCCGATCCCGCGCGGTGGGAGGTTGATCACCCGGCTAAGGCTGACCTCGTCTTTAGGGTTATAGATTAACCGCAAAAAGGCGATCATATCTTTAACTTCACGGCGGCCGTAAAAACGTTGTGCACCGATCAGGCGGTAGTTCAGATTAGCCCTGCGGAAAGCCTCTTCCAGCAAGCGGGATTGCGCATTGGTGCGGTACATGATGGCAAAATCTGATTCTTTTGCTTTTTCTTGCGCCAATTGGCGGGCGATGATATCCACCACATAGGCGGCTTCATCATGATCGTCAGTCGCTTCATAAACAATCACTGGTTCGCCCTTGCCGCGTTCGGTAAACAACACCTTTTCAGTGCGATGTTCATTTTCATTAATCACTGAAAGGGCAGAATCCAAAATGGTCTGAGTTGAGCGGTAATTTTGCTCCAGTAAGATCTTCTCATGATTGGTAAAATCGGCTTCGAAACGTTTTACGTTTTTATAATCTGCACCCCGCCAGCGATAGATGGATTGATCTTCGTCGCCAACCACGAAGAGGTTGCGATGATGCGCGGCCAGGTGGAACAGCAGGTTGTATTGAGCCTGATTGGTATCCTGAAATTCATCCACTAAAATGTGTTTGAAACGATGGGCGTACTTCTGCTGAATGGACGCCTGGTTCCGCAGCAGGTGCGCTGTATAGAGGAGCATGTCGTCAAAATCCATGGCGTTGCTGGCAACCAGGTAAGCCTGGTAGGCTGTGTAGAGAGACTGGATCACCTCATCTCGATGGTTGAGCAAGGGGTAATCAGCCGGCATTTGAAGATCGTTTTTGGCGTTGCTGATTTTTGCCAGCACCTGGCGGGGGTTAAAATCTTTTTCATTGAGTTTGTGTTCTTTAATGACGCGCTTCATCAATGTAAGCTGATCGTCCTCATCAAAGATCACAAAATTTGAATCGACCGGCAGGTGGGCAGCCTCCCGCCGCAGGATGCGGCCACATATGGCGTGAAATGTGCCCAGCCAGAGCCCTTCTGCCTTTTCCTGAAGCAAGCTCTGCACCCGATGCCCCATTTCCCGAGCAGCCTTATTCGTAAAGGTGACGGCCATGATCTGGTAGGCGGGCACCTCTAAGGCCGCAATCAAATAGGCAACGCGGTAGGTCAACACACGAGTTTTGCCCGAACCCGGGCCTGCCAGGACGAGCATGGGCCCAGGCGGCGCGGCCACGGCTTTTTGTTGTTGTGGGTTAAGTTCGATGAGGAAATCTGACATGATGAAAAAGATTCTACCTTTGCCAATTATGAGCGTCAACGACGCTCAGGGGCGAGATTCAGTTTAAAGATTAAAACGGATGGTGAGCACATCGCCATCCTGTACGAGATAGCCCTTGCCCTCCAGGCGCAACTTGCCGGCCTGGCGCGCTTCTGCAAACCCACCCAAGGCGATTAGCTCGTCAAAGCTGATCACCTCGGCCCGGATAAAGCCTTTTTCTATATCTGAATGGATTTTTCCGGCAGCCTCGAGGGCGGTTGCACCGCGCTTGATCGTCCAGGCGTGAACTTCTTTTCCCCCAAAGGCGGTGAAAAATGAGATTAAACCCAGTAATTCGTAGGATAAACGGACCAGCCGGTTGAGGCTGGGCTCTTGAATGCCATATTCTTCCATGAACAGCGCGGCATCCTCGTGCCCCAACTGAGCAATCTCCATTTCGAGCTTGACCGGCATACAGATTAGTTTCGTGAGCACTTTGGCTTCTTCCGGGCTGATCTGGGCTTGCCCCTCCGATTGATTGACGACAATTAATTGCGGCTTACGGCTCAGCAAACCATGTCCGGAGAGCATTTTCTCTTCGTCTGCGCTGAAAGTTTCACCCCGCAAGGGAAGTCCCCGAGTTAGAGTTTCAGCCAACCGGGTAAAGAATGCTTGTTCGCGCCCCAGTGCAGCTTTATCACGCCCATATCCGCCGCGCTGCCGTTCTTCATCAAGCCGTGTTAATTTGCGTTCAACTTGGATGAGGTCGTTGAGGATGAATTCGGTTTCCATGGTCGCTAAGTCGCGCAGGGGGTCCACCGAGCCTGCGGAATGAGGCACAAGGGGATTCTCAAAATGGCGGATTACATGTATGAAACCGTCCATTTGGTGGAGGGTGTTGAGCAAGGGTCCGGAAAGCCCGGTTTTTGCAGATGCGCCATCCAACCCGCCGATATCAACATAGGTCACTTTGGCGTAAACCGTCTTTTTCGGTTCGAATATTTTTTCCAGGGTATCCACGCGTGCATCAGGAACATCAATCATCGCGGTATGCACCGCGAGTTTGCCGCTACTGATCCCGATGGGGAGTTTGCCCTGAGTGAGGGTGTTAAATAAGGTGGTTTTTCCGGATTGGGGTAAACCGATGATGCCTAATTCCATAACTGCTCCGATAATCTACCCTGCGTACACGGTAGCAGGGCAACATTTTTTAATTATTGGTTATATGATACCCAATAAACTTACAGCATGGCGTAACAGGTGGGAAAGTTTAAGTCCTTATTGGCCGGGTGCTTACTGTTTCCTACCACTTATCAAACTTAAAAATGGGAAAATAGAAAAATCTGAATTATAAGAAAGTATGTTGTATGCACCTGAAATTGCTTGACCTGCAAGAGCGGATTGGATAGAATTGTATTTGCCAGCCGAAGTGGCGGAATAGGCAGACGCGCACGACTCAAAATCGTGTGCCCTCGGGCGTGTGGGTTCGATTCCCACCTTCGGCACCTGAAACTACTCAAGCAAACTTGGGTAGTTTTTGTGTATTAATCTTAATCTCGTTTCATGTGAACGACGGTAACGCCCTCTCCGCCCTCGGTATCGCCACCGCTTTCGAAGCGGCTGACGTAGGGACTGTTATTGAGGGCTTCCCGCACTGAATCGCGTAAACGACCGGTGCCTTTTCCGTGGATGATGCGTACAAAGGGCAATCCCGCCAGATAGGCTTTTTCTAAATAACGTTCCAGTGCGTCCAGCCCGTCATCGACCCGTTGACCGCGCATATCCATTTCAAAACCCGGGGATACATGGGCGATGGGCAAGGTAGTTTTTCCCGCTTTGGTTTGGGGCTTTTGAGGTTTAGGGGTTTCTTCTTCCTCTTCGGCATCCCCTTTACGGATGACGTCCAAAGGGCGGGCACGCACCCTGAGCAGACCGACCTGCACTTCAATTTCATCATCTGCAATGGCGGTGACCACCCCGTCCTGGTTGATCGATCGAAGGTGAATTTTTTCACCCAGCCGGAGAGGCCCTTTGGGCGTACGTATGGGTTTTTTGGGTGCCCGGCGGATGATCGGTTCTGCGACATCCTTTTCTAAGGTTTCAAGCGATTCCTCAGCCTGGTTGAGAAGCTCCAGCGGCTGGTGCGCCCGGTTCAACTGGCGTCTGAGGGTCGCTATTTCTTCCCGTAAGGACGTGAGCTGGTCTTCAGCCTCCTGGCGGGCTGCTTCCAGAAGAGTGTAACGCTCGTCCTCGATTTGATCGAGCCGATTGGATAATTCTTTTTGGATGGCTTCTGCC
Source organism: Chloroflexota bacterium (assembly GCA_012522475.1). Classification (GTDB taxonomy): domain Bacteria; phylum Chloroflexota; class Anaerolineae; order Anaerolineales; family Anaerolineaceae; genus Brevifilum. The sequence continues at coordinate 16,260 of JAAYKH010000013.1, forward strand.
GCCCGCTGGGCTGTTTCGGCTGCCTCGCGTGCCTGGCGGGCTAGGTCGCGCTGGCGATGGATTTCGTCTAATAGATCTTCCGCACGCAGGTCGGTTGGGTCAATCTCAGCGCGGGCTGCGGCAATGATGGCTTTGGGCAAGCCCAATCGCTCGGCAATTGCCAGCGCGTTGGATCGTCCTGGCAGCCCAATGGTGAGGTGATAGGTGGGCTGCAGGGTTTGCAGATCAAACTCAACGCTGGCGTTCAGCACACCCGGGTTTGTGTGCGCATAGGCTTTAAGTTCAGGATAGTGTGTAGCCACCAGGCTGGTGATACCTCGCTCCAGCAGGTGGGTCAGCACTGCACGGGCCAGGGCTGCGCCCTCTTGCGGGTCGGTTCCAGCGCCCAATTCATCTAATAAGACCAGCGAGGAGGTCGTAGATTTTTTAAGGATGTCGATGATATTGGTCACATGACCCGAGAAGGTTGACAGGGATTGCTCAATGGATTGTTCGTCACCGATATCTGCGAAGACCTCTTCAAACACAGACAGCATCGAACCCGATTGGGCAGGGACTTGCAAGCCCGATTGGGCCATCAATACCAGCAACCCGATGGTTTTCAGGGTGACGGTTTTCCCACCCGTGTTTGGCCCGGTGATGACCAGCGCATAGGTATCCTCATCCAAATCCACGTCGATGGGAACCACAGTCTTGGGGTCAAGCAAGGGGTGCCGGGCTTGATACAGGCGGATGGTGCTGCCAGGGTGAATTGTTCCTGTCTCTCTGAAGGGCGTCAGGATGGGTTCAACGGCATCGATGTCCATCGCAAAGCGGGCGCACATGCATGCCAGGTCAAGTTCGGCCAGCGCCTCAACCATGCGTTTGAGATCATCCCCGTGCTCACCAACCTGCCGGCTTAATTCAGCCAAAATCCGCCGGACTTCTTCGCGCTCGGCCAGCTCCAGCTCGCGATATCGGTTATTCCATTCCACCACCGCCAGAGGTTCAATAAACAGGGTCGCGCCCGATGAGGATTGATCGTGGATGACAGCCTTGATGCGCCCTTTGTACTCAGCTCGCAGCGGCAGGACGTGCCGTCCATTGCGCTGGGTGATGAGCGGCTCCTGCAGCATGCGGGCGGTGCTGGTATCTGACAGATAACGCTGCATACGCACCATCATGCGTTCGTAAGTAATCTTCATCTCGGCTCGAATTTGCGACAATTTGGCAGAGGCTGAATCGAGGACTTCGCCTCGCTCGGAAATTGTCTTGCTGATCAGGTCGACCAGTCCCAGGCCAATCGGCAGGTCTTCTGAGAGGTTGAAAAGCAGCGGCGTTTCTTCAGCCAGATTTTCCATACCCCGCCGAATTGAGCGAGAAACGATCAGCGTGTTTTTAATTGCCAGCAGGTCGCTCGGTTCAAGCACACCCTCACGCCGGGCAACGCCCACCTGGGGGCGGATATCCTGTGCGTTTTGAAAAGAAAAATCAAGGTTGATGCTGAGGATATGGCGCGCTTCTCGGGTGGCCGTTTGCCGATCGCTGACGCCCTGCAGGTCTGACAGGGGTCTCAGCAGGCGGGCAAGCTCGGCCGAGGCGCTGAAACCGGCGTACTCCACCAGGCGGTTGACAACTTTATTGAATTCAAGGGTCTGACACGTTTTTTTGTCCATGCGAGGTTAGTTTATCATGGAATTTAAGGGGATGTTGTGAATGAGGAAAAAGATATTCAGCAGTTAGAAAACAGGAATTTATTGTTAGGTAATGGAGGTTTGTTGATTAACAATCACCGATGGCGATACCCGGAGATGTTGGCGATTGTCTTGTTGCACTGTTGACGGTACTCATCGATAATTTGATCGTAAAGTGGAAAACTTTGCCAATCTTCGATGCGCTGATGGGCTTCCAGCCAGTCGTAGGTGCGTTTTGACCCTGTCAGCCAATCCACAGTGACTTCAAACCCGAGGTCGCGCTTGGCCGCGCTGTTATCAAAGATATTGGTGTACTGGAAATTGAGATAGGTGACCATGGTACCCTCTGGCGAGATGCGCACGAGGATGTCCGCCGGGATGTGGATGAGTTTGGGTTTGGGGGCGCCAATGGCGAGCGCCAGGCGCTCGTAGTACTGATTCCAGGTCTGCCATTCTTCACCGGCCAGGTGGTAAGCCTCCCCGAAGGCGGTTTCGTTGCCAACGGCGTTGACAAAAGCACGCGCTACATCATCAACATAGCAGGAAACCCATAAAGACTCGCCATCACCATGCACTATGATGGGTTTGCCCTGGCGTAATCGGTCCAGGAAGGAGGTGCGCTTTCCGAAGGTGTGAATAATGGGGCCGCCTTCGCCGTAGGTGCTGGCCGGGCGCAGGATGGTGACCGGGAAATGACCGGCGTGGTGAGCAGCCATGAACAGGTCTTCACAGGCTGCTTTTTCGCGACCATAATCCGAGAGGGATTCCCGGGGATGAGATTCAAGCACCGGGAAGGTGGATGGTGGTTTTGTGTATACGTCCACCGTGCTGCAGAAGATAAATTGCCCCACCCTGCCAGCCAGCGCCCGAATGGTGCTTTCTGCCTGTTCGGGTTGGTAGCAAACCATGTCGATGACACAATCAAAAGGCCCACAGGCAGCTATTTTTTCTTCAAACGTGGTCAGGTTGTTGCGATCGCCACGGATGTGTGTAAACGCACCCTCCAGTCTGGATTCGGTTTGGCCGCGATTATATAAGGTCAGGCTGTGCCCGGCTGCAAGCAGCTGGCGGCTAATGGGCGTGCTGATCAGGCCTGTTCCTCCAATGATCAGGATGTTCATCGAGTTTCTCCGATACGATTAAAAAATAAATGTTATGGGTGAATGATTATAGAAACGCATAGATGATTCAGGAAGCGAATTTTATTCCTTAATCATTTGTTAGTCAAGATCTAAATTCCCACTGTTAAATTCAACGAACCTTTCCCAATTAATTTCACCTTTGGAATCGCAATAGTTATCAAGAAACTGCTTTGTAAAACGATTTATGACTCGATTCTTTTCAAGATAAAAAGAATCATTATGTTCTTTGGCTCGATATCCAATAGGCTCAATAATCTCTTTGTATAATTCTTTATTTCCGCTGATTAAGTACCAGAAGTTTTGGCCGACAACTTTCATATATCCCCGAAGAAAGGAGGTTTTTGTTTTACCGTAACAAATGCCAAGAACTGGCTGCACATTCTTCTGATAATTTGATTGTTTAATTCTCACAACTGCATTTGCTAAATCTTCTTGTAATTTTCTGTGTTGAGAGCTATTGCCCCAATTCGTGCCTGATTTAATAGAAACGATATAATGGATCTGTTGATTAAAGAATTCTAAATCAACGCCAGGTGCACTTGATTTGTGCCCATTATAAATTTTTCCCGCTATAAAAATCGCGAGTTCTTCGAGAAAATCACCAAATAATTTTTCCTCTGACGAAGAAAGAAACGCCTCTAACAACCCAGTAATCAATTCATTAGCAGTTGATATGTTCTTTGCTTTGAAGAGATAAGGGTTTTTCCTTAACAATTTATTTAAATCCAAACTTTCCAAGGAATAAATTCTTCGTTGATGGAAATCAACAATATTTTTGTTTACAAAATCACAAACTTCTAACATGTCTAGATTAGGCATCTATTCCTCGTCTATGTTAGCAGAATAAATCTCTGTATCTTCGGCGATTAGTGGTAGTTTTATTTGAGTATCAGCTAATCGATCATTACTCAGTTCAACATAGTTTTGCTCAATATCAATACCCAAATACTTTCTTCCTAATTGTATAGCAGCAACAGCAGTGGTACCTGACCCAACGAATGGATCGAGAACAAGATCGTTGGGTTGAGTGAATAATTTGATGAACCAGGTCGGTAAATCGATTGGAAAAGCAGCACTGTGATTTCTATTCGAACATTCAGTTGCCAAATGAAGAACGTTAGTTGGATATACTTTCTGTCTTCCCACCCAATTACTAATGTTTTTGCCAAAACCGCTGCCTACTTTGGACTCGTCTCTTGTCTTGTCTGTTTCACTTAAATTACTTAATCTATCTTTTGCCCAATCTCCGACAGGAAGCATAACTGCTTCCTGATACATATTAAATTTTCTACTTTTGTTAAACTGAAGCAGTCTTTCCCAGTTGTCTCTAAATCTATTGGGCCACTTTCCCGGATAAGAATTTTTTTTGTGCCAAATAAATTCTTCTGTCCATAACCACCCATGTGCTCTCATCTTTAGAATTAATTCGATAACATAGGGATGCCTTTCGCCATTCACAACCCTCTCTTTAATATTTAAAATAAAAGTTCCTTTTGGTTTTAGAACTCGGAAAAACTCAATAGCCTTGGGCATAAACCAATCAACATAATTCTCAGGCTTGATACCCCCATAAGTTGTTTTCCGCTGGTCGGCGTAAGGCGGTGAAGTAAAGATCAAATCAACACAGTTATCCGGAAGTGATTTCAATACTTGTTGGCAGTCACCAAGGAGAATTTGGTTTTCAAAATTCATCAGCAATCCATATTTTAAATCAATTATCCCCTATAAATATAACCCATTTTGACCAGGTGCGTCAAGAAAATTAGAATTAATTTTCTATATATTTACCGGGATTTCTTCGACGATTTCGATTCTATCCAGACGCACATCACAGCGGTAAGCATGGACTTCCACACCGGCACGATTAACATGGCGCAGTACGGCAGTAAATTCGGGGTCGATCGCCTCATAAGGACAAAATCTGCGTGCATCGCCGCGCTGTGCGATGAAGACGACGCTCGCCCGGTCACCGCCTGAGGCTAATTCTGCCAGAACCTCCAGGTGACGCCTGCCGCGCGCGGTCGGTGCGTCCGGGAACATTCCCACGCCGTTCTCAACAAAGGTAACCGATTTGACCTCCACCCAGCAAAATCCCTCTGGTGATGACAGGCGGAAGTCCAGCCGGCTGTGCCCCTGGGCAACTTCTTTTTCAAGGTGTGGAAAGGGAAACGCAGTCAAATGCCCCCGGGCAACAGCTTCGGCGAAGAGCAAATTTGCCGTGCTTGCGTTAACCGAGCACAGCCCGCCGTTTGGAAGCTCACTCAACAAGAGGGTGTAGGCTGTCTTGCGTTTGGGGTCGTTGTTTGCTTCCAACCATACGCGGCATCCTGGCTGGAGCGCGCCGGTCAGCCGCCCGGTGGTGGGTACATAAACCACCACGGTTTCGTCAGACGTCAGCAGCACATGTGCAGTGAAACGGTTTTTTCTTTGTATCAAGGTCCCTGGGATAAGCGGTGGGAATTTCATTTCTACCGTCTTTTACCGGCTGGATGATGGATCGTCGGTTTGGTCCATAAGCCCTGAGCACGATCCTCGACCCAGCCAAAAGGCGCCAGGGCCAGCGGAAGAGTCTCCCAGCCGCTTTCAACCTGTGAGCCAACATGCTCCCAGCCACCCGGCGTACCGATCGCACTCCCGGTTTCAATCCAGTTTGCGCTGGTTCCGGCCGCTATGCGCAAGGCTTGCTCAGGTGGAGCACCTTGTAAAACACTGGCCAGGAACCCCGCATGGACGGCAGAGCCTGCCGTTTTGGATAGTGTTCCGGTCGTCACAAAACCAGGCGCCCAAATTTGCCGGTTATGCCAGCGGTCGTCCAAATGTTCCAGGCCTCGCCCGCATTTCTGCCAGATAGATTCGGAAGCTGTGCGCAGGTAGACCCCATCTTTCCCAAGGTTCACCAGTAAAGCTTTGACCCCACGGGCCAACACCCAATTCGCCATTTCCTCCAAGTGCTCTGGTGCAACAACATCGATCAAACCGGTCTGGGGCTCTGCAGCGTATTGGTCGTAAACTTCTCGCTTGAGCAGAAAAACCAGTGCCTCCACGTTGGGGAGGAACAGGTCAACCAAGGGGAGGGTATTTTCCAGAATGGCAGTTCCGTCCAGATGAGCTGTGGGGCCAGACAAGCCAGGCAGTTCGAATCCAAGGGAGGTGCTCAGTCCGGCACGGCGGGCACGTGCCAGTATTGAGACCAGCTCCGCCCCGTCACCTCGATAGATTGAGCGCATACCCGATAGACCGCCGAAGTGGAATAAATGTGCCCGTTCAAGGATTTCACGCGACAGGTCTGAAGCATAAAAAGTGTTATTGGCGCCCGGATGGTAGAAGGAAGAACGCTCTCCCTCGGGAGGGTTGCTCAGGACGGTGACGCCGGTGGGCTGGCTGAGGTCAATCACCAGGTTGTCTGCCAGGGTGGGCGCGATTTTGCGCAGTTGCTCCTGGAGGATGTGTCCAAATAGGTCATCTCCAATCTTCCCGATCAGCCGGACAGGAACACCCAATTGATGTAAGATCAGACCGATATTGGCAACTGCGCCACCCGGGGCATAACCGACGCTGTCTGTTTGAACCAGATAGCTGGGCTGAAAGAAATCCTGGCATTGCGCTTCAGGCAGCGCAGTTAAGTCGGGCGTCATGTTCAGGCAGAGCAGCCCGACGATGATGGCCTGTTTGTCAAGCATGCGTGGTCTCCCGTGTGAAATATCGCTATTAATCTTATCACAGGGTATGCCACGATTTACGATTAGAAACAGGTAATTGGGTGTGGGATGATGAGGGGTTGGGAACTTAGAAAACAAATAAGAGCTAAAAAGTTGCTGTTTTCATGAGTAAATACGCTCAACGCGAAAGATGACCCTTCTTTTTTCCCGGTATAATTAAACTGGGCTTTCACGAAAACGTGAGCTTTTTTTACCCTATACAATGCGTTGTTTCTGGCTAAAAGCGCCAATGGCGAACAAAGATATGCCAAAAAACCGCCTGGAATGAGGAGAAGATAGACGCACAATGACCAACTCACTGGATTTTAATACGAAATCAATCGCCCAGGATGCCTATGATAAGTTGGCGGAAGAGTACGCAGCCCGGATTGGAACCAAAGCACATAACGCCTATTATGAGCGTCCGGCGACCCTCTCGCTATTGCCAGAGGTCAAGGGGCGGCGCGTTCTGGACGCGGGTTGCGGCCCCGGAGTTTATGCTGAAATCCTGGTGAAACGGGGTGCACAAGTGGTGGCGCTGGACGCCAGCCCGAAAATGGTGGCGTTGGCCCGTGCCCGCCTGGGTGAAGCGGTGCCGGTCATCCAGGCCAGCCTGGAAAACCCGCTGAATTTTTTAGAGAACGAATCGTTTAACCTGGTGGTGGCGCCCCTGGTGTTGGACTATGTACGTGATTGGCGGGCAGTCTTCGGTGAATTTCAACGGGTGTTAATGCCTGGCGGCGTTTTGGTGTTCTCGATGGAGCACCCAACGATGAAATACCTGGATTTTCTGGAGGAAAGCAACTACTTCCAGACAGAGCTGGTTTCCTATACCTGGAAAGGGTTTGGCCTGCCGGTGGAGGTGCCTTCCTACCGGCGCTCCCTGGCTGAGGTCTTCAACCCGTTGATTGAGGCAGGGTTTGTGATCGATCGCGTTTTGGAACCGTTGCCGATCGAAACCTTTAAAGAAACTGAACCCGAGAATTATGAAAAGTTGCTGCGAGAGCCGGGTTTCTTGTGCATCCGGGCTTTGCGGAGATGACCGCAAAAGTTAAGATCTGCACAAAGTGCTCAGGTATCAGTGGTATCATCTGTGTAAACTGACAGCTTCGAGACCGAACAGGGAAAGATGACCTCAGCGTCAGAAATTGTGAGTTATTAAATGAAAGCAGACCTTGAAGACAAAGCAGAAAGCAGGCATGACCATAAACACGGCCCTGTGTTTCACCCGCATGTTCACAGCCAGGCCGAAAAAAGGGCTGTGATTAATCGTCTATCCAGGGCTATGGGGCACATTGAGGCTATCAAACGCATGGTTGAAAGCAACGCCGATTGCAGTGAAATCTTAATTCAACTGGCAGCGGTTAAAGCTGCCATCAACAATACCGGTAACCTGGTTTTAAAAAACCATATCACCCACTGCATCGTTCATGCGGTGAATGAGGGTGACGAGCAGACGCTGATTGATTTAAATAACGCGATTGACCGATTCCTCAAGTAATACCCAGCGCTGAGGCCAGCCTGTTGCGCTGGCCGATCAATACGCTTTTCTTTCGCCGACGATCTGGTACATCCTTTTGTTGGATATTTTCACAATGACATTGAATTTGGGTTTCAGGCACTTTTCGAGTTGATCTATAGGCATCAACCGGATAGAAACTGCCTGTGCGCGGCCTTCATGGTGCTGGTCTATGCTGGCGCGGCTCATGCCGTGTGCGATCGTTAACAACCCACCAGGTTTCAGGTCTCCTGCCAACTTTTCGATCAAATTCTCGGGTTCAAAGAAATGCGGGAAAGCATTGTAAACAACTGCGCAATCAAATCGGTTCTCAAAACGCAGTGTTTCAATATCAGCACAGATAAAGCTGACCCTGGGATCTGAAAATTTCTTCTTTGCAAGTGCAATCATCTGTGAGGAGATGTCCACACCGGTCACTGAGGTTACAGCCCGCTTCAAATAATCTGGAACGAGCACGCCTGTTCCACAAGCCACATCCAGAACAGATGCTCCCGGCTGAATACCAGCATTGTCAAGAATGCGAGCGATGACCTCTTCATCCCGTACCAGGTCAGCGTCCCATTGGGGCGCTTGACAGTCGAAAAAATCAATGATGGGTTGTTTATTCATAAATACTTTTTCAGTCAAAATGATAGATAAATCCTTAAGTGGCAAATAGATGTCCGTACACATTCCGCTGGAAAACAGCGGCTGACACCATTTGCCACTCAATTTAAAATGGGTTACGCTGCCTTAGCTCCCGTTTTGGGGGTAGCGCATTGGGATCAGTCCTGCCTTCATTAAAGCAAAAACGATGCTGGGGATCAACAAGAGCTGGATGATGATCCCGGGCAGGCTGACGACAAAATAACTGGCTGTCCAGGTGGCCAAAGTGGTGTTGCCAGGCGCAAAAATTAGCGCTCTCGCCAGCCCGGCCACAACACGACCGCTTAACATGGCGATAATCAGACTCAAATACAGGTCCACATAGGTTTTTTTTGTCCGGATGATCTTTATCATCAAACCCGTCATCAGGCCATAAACAGCGCATTCGATCATCATCACGGGCAAAATTGCAACCGGCGGCATCCCGGTGAACAGGGTAGATAGGGCCGGCCCTGCCAGGCCGCATAAAAGACCATATTGCCAGCCGCAGATTAAACCACACAGGAGCACAGGGATGTGCATCGGCAAATAAACCGAGCCAGCGTTGGGAACTGCGTGAAAAGCTTGCGGCAAAACAACACACAGCGCCAGACAAACAGCGGTGAAAATCGATTTCTTTACAACTGACATTTCTTGCATGATTGAGTTCTCCTTATAATTAATAAATTTTGTGTAAACTGACGGTCTCAATAAGTCCGTGTCAGGTTGATCAATCTCAAAGCAATCTGTAAAAGACAGACCAGGAGGACAATTAACAGGGCGCCGTAATCACCCACGAGCAACGGGCGGCTGCTTTTTTTCGTTCTGCCAGATACGCCACGGTAACCGCGGGCTTCCATGGCTACCGAAAGCTCATCAGCACGTTTGAAGGCTGCCAGGAAGATTGGAATGACCATGGGCAGGACAGCCTCAGCCTTCTGGGTGATTTTCTTGCTGTCAAAACGGGCACCCCGGGTCATCTGCGCTTTGCGAATGGTATCTGTTTCCTCAGCCAGGGTTGGAATGAATTGAATGGCGATGGATAAAATCATGGCAATTTGCCCGGTTGGAATACCAACGTAGCTGAAGGGCGAGATCAGGTGCTCCAGCGCATGGGTGATTTCCATAGGCGGGGTGGTGCTGGTGAGGATATTACTGATGACCAGCGCCAAAAAGACGCGCAGCACAACCGTTAACCCATAGGTGAAACCCGTCATCGACGGTGTGAAAACCCAAAAGGAAAACCAGGCATCTTCAGGGCTGTAAAAGAAGGTGTTCATCAAGAGAATGATGATAAAAAACCAGTAAAGCTTATTTGTTGCGTTCAGAGCAACCGGTAAAGAAATGCCAGATAGCATGGCGATCATCATGATAAACAGGATCATGATGACGTACCCGAGAAATGAATTCACCAACACGATGGTAACAACTGTGATGAACAGGGCCAGTAATTTAATGCTGCTATCCAGGCGGTGAATGGGAGAATCTCCGGGTATGAAAATACCTGTTGGAAGGCTTTTCATAAATGTCCTCCCCTGGCAATCGATAAAAGTAAGGGCTGCAGTTCTTCATAGCGGATGATATCCGCTGGAGTCTGAAAACCACATTGCGACAGGAGGTGAGCAACCTCTCTCGCCTGGCTGACACCCACACCCAGCGTTTCGAGCCGTGCCAGATCTTTGAAGGCATCCTTGGATGGGCTGTCCAGGGCGAGCCTGCCTGAATCGAGAATGATTATTCGGGAGGCATATTTTGACAGTGCGTCAGCATTATGCGAAACCATAATGATGGTGACCCCGTCCGCATTCAGTTTTTGCGTCAGGTCCAGAAAGGCATCCCTGCCTTTGGGGTCAAGTCCGGCAATGGGTTCGTCGAGAATCAAGATTTTTGGTTTGGCCGCCAGGATGCCCGCGATGGCAACCCGCCGCTTCTCGCCACCGGAAAGACTGAAAGGTGAAACAGAGCGAATCTTATCGTAATCTAAGCCGACGATTTCAATCGCCCAACGGACGTTATCGGCGGCTTCAGCTTTAGATAATCCGGAATGTTTCAAACCAAATGCAACATCCTTTTCCACGCTTGTTTCAAACAATTGGATCTCAGGGTATTGAAAGACCATCCCAATCTTTCGGCGCAGTTCTGCGCGAACATAGTCGCGCCCGTTGATATCCTTGCCATCAACGAAGATCTGGCCCCGTGAAGGCTGCATCAACCCGACCATCAATTGTAAAAGCGTCGATTTACCGCAACCGGTTTTCCCCATCAACCCAAGATACTCACCGTCTTCGATGGTGAGGTTAATCTCCTGCAGGGCCACCGTCTCAAAAACAGTACCCGGAGAATAGGTGTAAGATACGCGGCTTAATTCAATTGACATATTGCCTCGACCAGCGCTTTATTGGTCAATGGAATAGTTGGAAGGTGTACTCCTGCAGATTGCAGGTCGTGATAGGCCCTCACAGCCATGGGCGGTTTCAACCCAGCACAGCTTAACAATGCCACGTCGCTCAGGACAACCTCAGGTGTACCTTCGGCGACCAACCTCCCCTGTTGAAATATGACCACACGGTCTGCATAAACCGCTTCTTCAACCAGATGCGAGATCATGATGATCGTCTTGCCTTCTTCAGCATGAAGTCTTTGGATGGTTCCAATGACCTCCTGCCGGCCCTCAGGGTCGAGCATGGCGGTGGCTTCATCGAAAACGATAATGTCCGGGTTAATTGCCAAAACACCGGCAATGGCAATGCGCTGTTTTTGTCCCCCGGATAGCATGTGGGTGGATTTCATTTCAAACCCCGGCATACCGACGATTTCAAGGGCTCTTTTTACATGGCCTGGGATTTCGCTTTGTGGAACGCCGTAATTCTCAAGCCCAAAAGAGAGGTCTTCTTCGATGACCGAGGAAACGAATTGATTGTTTGGGTCTTGAAAGACCATGCCGCATTTTTGGCGTATGGCCCAGATGTTGGCCGGATTGGTGGCATCGTACCCGGCAACCGTCAATTCTCCCTGCTGTACCGGTAGGAGGGCGTTAATGTGTTTTACAAAGGTGGTCTTACCGGAGCCATTTTGACCCAGGATAGCAATCCATTCCCCTTTTTTAACCCCCAGGGTAATGTCCTCAATTGAACGGTTGTGCTTCCCTTCGAATCCGTAAGAATGAGATAAATTCTTTGCTTGAATAATAGGCATAAATTGTTTATTTAATAAAAACGGCCCGTTGGCGTGAGCCGGTTGCCACACGTGCTATTCGCCACTAAACCGCAAATCCCGCCACGAACAGTGCTTTGCGCATGTTCCTCATTCAATACCAGGGTCGGCAGGGTTAACGGGTTCAGTATATCGAATCGCATCTTGATGTGAAAGCCCCCAGGGGGGATATGACGGCCTTTGGGGGCAGAAGAACTGTGGCTATACTCGGTGTTTTAGCAAGCTGTACAGGTAATAACTTGTGGTTGGCGTATTAAGATGAAGGTTGATCATTGCAACGAGATTGTTCACACTGTTTTACATTAAATCGCGCCGACGCATCCACAGGAACATTATTAACAGTAATGAGAACGCTACAGCGATGATTAATCCCAGGTTTATTTCCCCGCTCCACCGGGTGAGTTGATTGTCAGCAGCAAAAATATTCACACCGAAAAACTCGTTTATTAATGAAAGCAGCATGAACAGTGTTGTGATGATGGTCAGTGTTTTAATGGTACTGTTCAAGCGGTTATTGATCACAGATAGATAAATGTCCAGTACACTGCTGATGATTTCGCGTAAATTTTCAATAATTTCGTGCACCCGGGCAAGATGGTCATACACATCCCTGAAATACATACGCTCATGCAGAGCAATAATCTCAAAATCTCCGCGGGAGAGTTTATTCAGCACTTCACTCTGCGGGACAACAATGCGTCGCAAATTGAGCAGGGAGCGTTTAATCGTAAAAACTTCTTCCAGCAATTTCCGGTTGGGTTTTTCGATCAGGGGCTCTTCAAGCTGGTCAATGCGCATATCCAGGAAATCAATCATTTTCATGTATTCATCAGCCAGCTGATCAATGATCTGGTACAGGATCAGCTTACTGCTGCGCAACGGATGATTTTCATTACGCAAGAGCTGGTTCCAGACAACGTCCACGGCAGGGAAGTTTTCATGGTGATAGGTGACCAGGAAGTTAGACCCCAGAAACACATCGAGCTCAATGGCTTTGTCGATGTCATCTAAAGGCTGGTCAAATTTGACTGCAATCAGCGATAAATAGAGGTAATCTCCCCAATTATCGATTTTTGGCACATGAATTTCAACCAGAGCATCGTCAACGGAAAGGGGATGAAAATTGAAGAGCTCTATCATCACCTGCCGACTCTCCTCCGAGGTGTCGTGGTAAAGATCTACCCATATAAGGGTGTCCTGATCTTCAAGTGAAGCCCGCACAGCATCCAGGCTGGTGGTTTCAATAAACGTCTGATCATCTTTTGCTATCAGGATGCGCATCGTTTAATCCTTTTTGTGGTAAGCCAGAAATTATAGGAATATGCTTCTATTTTACCATTCCGGAGAAGATATTTCCTGTGAGAGAAATTGTTTTGTTTGCAGGTGAGATTTCAAGGCAGTTGGAAGGGGCAACGTTATGATATTAATGGAAATTGCTAAAAAATCATGCTATACTGTGATTAACTTTTTCAAAATGTTGTTCTGAATTGGTCGTTGGTATCTGCGGCACATCATGTGTCTCGATTTTGTTTCCGTATGAGAAAATCTGATTCACTACATGAGAGAAGAGGTGCTTATGAATCGTAGAATTCAAATTGTATTGATTGTGATGCTTCTGCTTATGTTGTTGATGAGTGGATGTGGTCTCTTTTCAAAGAAAGATAAGCTCAGTATTCAGGATCAGGCCAGTACCAGTGTTGCTGAGACGCTAGAGATGATGTATGGTATTGAAACTATTGTAGCGATGACCCTTGTGGCTGAGAAAAATGAACGGGCCACACAGGATGCAATAAAAACAATGGAAGCGCCATCGCCCACAGCTACGGATACTGCAATCCCAACGGATACCGTGGTCCCAACACTGGTTTATACATCCACACCTTCTGTGCCAATGGTTTCAGTCAGTGTTCCCACCAATTGCCGTATTGGGCCGGGTGCCGTTTACGACCAGGTCAGTGTGTTGTTGACCGGTATGCAAGCAGAGGTTGTGGCACGCAATGCAGAAGGAACTTATTGGGTAATCCGCAATCCTGGCGGTGCAGGTACGTGCTGGTTGTGGGGTTATTATGCCACAGTGGAAGGGCCCACAGGGAGTTTGCCGGTCTGGGACCCGCCGCCTACACCAACGCCGGCTGCCACCAGCACAACGGTACCGACAACTTACAGTACTGGGCCACTGGAGATTGAACAGACTTATACTGCAGATTTAGATGAAGGCCTTCTAAATGGCGGCTCTGGAAAGGATCTGTGGTTTAAGGCAGATTCTGCTACTGCAAAATATCTCTCCCCGATCAATGGGGCCAGTTTTGCGGTTTGGGGCACATCGACACCGGGAATGTACGACTGCTTGGGAGCTAGCTTAAGTACAAATGATATCCCGCTTGCCAGTGCGCCGGTGGGCACCTATGTATGTTATAAAACAAACGAAGGGCGTCCTGGCGCCTTCCGAGTGAATGAGCTGACTGGTACATCACCCCAGATTATCAAAATCGGCTATACGACCTGGAACAAGCCCTAAGCGTTTATCGGATGGCTTACAGGGAATTCGATACCTGTAATTTCGTTTTTAACGCCGCTCCATCCAGAAGGAAAAAGCCCGCCAGGTTTCACTGGCGGGCGCGTGTATCGACAGTCAATTTGTGGGTAATTTTGCTTACTGCGTGCTCTCAAGTTGCTCATGGTATTGAGCGAGCGCTTATGACTAACTCCCGATCACACCTCTATCCCAAACCAGTTGCGGATGAGAAGCCCGATGAGAAAACTGAAGCCAGCCACTCCCAGGCTTAATCCTGCCATCTCGAGAAAATGTTTTCCGAAGGGCAGATCTTTAGCGACGGATAAGTAGAAATTGAAAATGGCGATGATCAGCACCGAGGTTGTTAACGAAATTGCCAGGCTGATGATCTCGTTGTTGAGCAGTAAATAGGGCAAGATCAGCAACGCTACAGTGATGACGTAGGCTATTCCGGTGGTAATGGCAACACGAACGGGGTCTTTTTCGGTTTCTTCAGAGCGAGTGGAAAGGTATTCTGAAGAAGCCATCGACAGCGATGCGGCAATGCCCGTGATCAAACCCGAGAGAGCGATGATCTTCACATCGCGGAAGGCGAAAGTCAGCCCGGCCAGTGCACCGGTCAATTCAACCAGGGCATCGTTCAACCCCAATACGACCGAGCCGGCATAAAGCAGAGATTTCTCATCCAGCATGCTCAATAACTTACTTTCATGATCGTGTTCATCCTGGATCACTCCCCGTGCTTCCGGGATTTCATTGGCAATTTTTTCGTAGTTGACCTGGGCTTTTTCTTCACCCAATTCCATCAGCTTGATGCCGAAAGTGAACCCGAACAAACGGCCGATGGTAGTGTACAGCCAGATCTGGAAACGACTGGGCTTGACCTCTTCGTTGGTATACCCTTTCCAGATCTCGTAATGATGTTTCTCGTCCTGTGCAATTTGCGTGATGATCTGGCGATTATTCTCATCAGGCAGGGTTTTGGCAATCTGCGAATAAACATGGTATTCGGTGATCTCTGCCCGTTGGGCTCTGAGCAATTCAGTTCTGATTTCAGGTGTTAAAGTCATGCGGTCCTCCTGGGCGTTTAGTTTACCCGATAAGCGCTGGTTTTAGGAATAACAAATTTTAACAATTGTTCGCATGAGAAAATGTTTCTATAGTATAATAGGAGCGAAAAAATTTGTTTTATGGTAGCTGGTCAAAAAGAGGCACCCCTGATAAGATTATTAATCTGGAAAAATTGCTTGTGGACCGCTCTCCTTGACAGGCTGACAAATTGAATGTTAAAATTGTACGTAGAGAAGCTTTGTTAATTTGAAGAATTTGCAAGCAATTTACTCACCGAAAGTTATTTAATGAGGAGGTTTATGTAATCGATCGGACGTAAGAAAAGTTTACCCAATTGTTCACCAAATAAAAGGAGAAAAAATGAAGAAATTGAGTGTGTTTATTGTTTTGGCGATTTTAGCAGGTGTGCTTTTCGCCGGTTGCGCTGGTGGCGGTGAAGCCCCCAAAGCAGAGGAAACCAAAGATTCATATACTTTTGGTACCGTTGTAAAATCAATTGCGTTTAACTGGTTCTTGCGCCTGGAAGAGGGTGTGCTCCAGTTTGCTGAAGACACCGGTAACAAAGCATGGATGGAAGGCCCCTCTCAGGCAGATTCAGCCGCTCAGGTGCAGATTATTGAAAACCTGATTGCTCAGGGCGTTGATGGTATTTGTAACGTGCCCTACGGTGTGCCCGAGAACGAGCCTGCCCAGAAGAAAGCCATGGATGCGGGCATCTTTGTTGTGACCCACGAGGCCAACACTGCCAAAGAAGGCACCGTTCACTATAATGTGGAAGCCTTCGACAACTGCTCTTACGGTGAAGAAATCATGAGAGAACTGGCTTCTCGCATGGGCGAAGAAGGTCAATATGTCCAATTCGTCGGCTCTTTGACCAACGCCACCCACAATGAGTGGACCGACTGCGCTGTTGCATTCCAGGAAGCAAACTACCCCAACATGGAATTCATCGGCAAATACGAATCTAAGGAAGACCAGGAAGTTGCCTACAATGTGTTCAAAGATCTTCTGAAGACCTATCCTAACATCAAGGGTATGCAGGGTTCTGCTGCTGGTGACGTGGTTGCCTGCGGTCGCGCCATTGAAGAAGCTGGACTGAATGAGCAAATCTCCGTGGTTGGAACAAGCATCACCTCCTACGCAGGTGAATTGCTGAAGACCGGTGCGGTTGACCTGGCCATGGGCTGGGATCCGGCAGATGCTGGTTATGCCTGTAACGCTGTTTTGCTCAAACTGGTCAAGGGCGAAGAAATTACAGAAGGTATGGACCTGGGTGTTCCTGGCTTTGAGAACATCACCATTAAGAATGGTCCTAATGGCGCCCCGGCGATTTACGGCAATGCCTGGATCAAGATCGACGCTAATAACATGCTGGATTATGACTTCTAAAAAA
>JAAYKH010000071.1 GCA_012522475.1 Chloroflexota bacterium
GCCCTGGCCTGCTCAATGTCTGCCAGCGTCAACCCCAGGCTGCGCGCGGTTTGGTTGAAGTCACTCGCCAAAATGCCGGTACCTTCCAGCGCTATCCCCTTGGTGACTAGGATCTGGTCGCCCACCTGTGCCCCGCGGGTGAGGATCGGCTGGCGCCCGCCCAGGGTGCCCAGCGCGGTAACGGCCACCAACGGCCGTGTCAGGTTGGCCGAATAACCGGTATGCCCACCGATGACGCTCACGTTAATTTCACCTGCAGCCCGGGCGATATCGGTCATGATGCGTTTCAACAGTGCTTCATCATCTTTGCTGGGCACAAGCACCAGGGGTAGAATCCAGCGCGGCGGCGCGCCGCTGGTGGCAATATCATTACAGGCCACGTGCACGGCCAGCCAACCAATATCATGCACCGCACCCACGATCGGGTCAACATGCGAGGCAAGGATATCTCCACCAACCCGCGTCAGGGCCACATCCTCGCCAAACTCAGCGCCCAAAACCACGTCCGGGTCGTCAGATTTAAACAAAGGGTACACACATCGATTTAAGACATCCAGGGAAAATTTTGACATTTCACTCCATTGTTTATCACATCGTTATCAAAATAACTTTATCACGCATCCGTATCCGGGAAAAAGGCTTTGGCCGCGCGCCAAAAACGGACGCCCTGGCGTTCAACGGTCTGCGCCCGGCCGCTTTGCGCCAACTGCGCCAGCGTTTTGCGAATTTCCTCAGTGGGCCAGGCACGCAGCGCTTCATTCAGCTCGGATTCGCGCATCGGGTGCCGGGTGATGATGCCCACAATCGCTTCCAGCAGGTCCGTGGCATCGCTGAGATCGAAAGCGCCTGTTGCCGGGTGGACAATCTCAGCCACATTGCCCAAAATGGCCCGGGCACGCAGTAAACCTTCCTCATCCGGCGGTTCTACCCAGGTCTCTACAGGCGGACGGGTCGGTGTGAGCACATGCACCTCGTCGGGGTTGATTTTGGCTAAAACAGCAGCCATTTCTTTAAGCGCTTCCTCGGTATCATTCAAGCCCTTCACCAGCATTACCTCCACCCACAAACGTCCTCGGTATTCCTGGCGAAATTGAACCAGACCGTCCACCAAACGCTCGAAAGAAAACTCCGGGTGCGCCCGGTTGATGCGGCGGTAAAGTTTAGCATTGCCAACGTCCAGTGAAGGTAAAACCGCATCTGCGGGCAGCAAAGCCGCCCGCACCTCCGGTAAATACAGCAGCGCCCCGTTGGTAATCACCGCCACGGGCAAATCTGTCATGGCTTTCACGCCGAGAATCATCTCGCCAAGATCCGCGTGCAGGCAGGTTTCACCGGAACCCACAAAGGTGAGCCAATCGATCTGCCCCGCTGGGTGTGTCTCTAGGGCTGTCCGCACCTGCGATAAGATATCCGCCGGGTCAAAATAGGCCTTGCGGACATTTGTCACCGGCCGGCTGCGGCCCAACTGGCAATAAACACAATTCCAGTTGCAGGTCTTCAGCGAGACGGGGTCGATCCCCAGGGATTGACCCAGCCTCCGGGTGGGGACCGGACCAAAAACACGTTTGTCCATAAAAATGCTCATTTCTATGCTGTGGGCTTGGTGGCGGGGCGCAAATCTTGCCTCTGTGCCAGGTTACCCACAACATCAAAGTTCTACAAGTCGGAAAGCAGGCATTCGCCAAACATGCCGACGGGTTAATTATAATCCAGGTCATGCATTCTATTGAAGGCTGTGCTGGTGGATTTTAAAACAGGCTGCTCCCGATGATTGAAGTGACAGGCGTTTACCTGTAGACACCCCCACAATTCTAAACTGGCTTGACGTGGCATTCCGGCCGATACAGCTGTCCTGATAGATTGTCGGGATTGCGGTGATTTTACCCTCCCCATAAATAGGAATCTCTTATAGAATAGAATGAAGTAGAATAACCTGCATCATCCCCAGCATCGCACATGGATGATGCCCTAAGGTCATCATGTCAAAAAATAAAAAAAACGTGCAACCCCAAAAAACAGCCCAGGTTTGGTCACCCAGTCACCCCGGCCTATCCCAGAGAAAGCAAGGGCATTTACCAGTCAATGCAAATCATGTCCTGGTACATGCTGAAATTGGCTACCAGTTAACCCATGCCGGCGAACCGATTGCCGAGGTCATCCACAAATATCCATCCCAGATAGAGATCAAAGACCGCAACAATAAGCATTGGTTGATCAACC
>JAAYKH010000072.1 GCA_012522475.1 Chloroflexota bacterium
ATGTACTTAACCGGGATGGCAGGCGGGTGATTAACGCCCCTGGCTAACCCTTCAACCTGAAATTGTGAAAACTAAGCCTGTTTGATGTAACACAAGAAATGAAGGTTCTTGGGGGTCAACCCAAGCCAGCGACCATTTCGTATAGAATTAGAATTTGTTCCTTCAAAACGGAATACTCGCTGCGCCAAACAAAAGTCTGGCCGATACCGCCGTATTCAAAAGCCACAATCTCTGGTTTTCGCCATCGCCCAGCGTGGATCTCATCAAGGGCCCAACGAAAAACTGTCCAATCTTCCTCATTTAACTCAAAGTGGTCGGTCAGCACCCCGCCATGAATTTTAATCCCGGTGATATGCATCTCAACCAAGCGGTCAGTGGGCAGGGCGTGAAGATATGCTTTGACATCCACGTTTGAACTATCCGCAGCAATTCTGGCGTGGGCTAAATCCAACAAGAACATGCAGCCCGTATCTTCAACAACCTGTGAAAAAATCTCTGGATTGGCAGCCGGTTGGAGGTGCATATTCGCATTGGTGAAAGGGAGATTTTCCAAAGCAACGGCATAGGTGTCGAGGTGGTCGCGCATATGCTGGATTTCATCCCGCCAGAGGGTATTAATTCGCTTCAGCTCAGCAGGACTCCCTGGATTGAAACCACGCGGCGTGACAAGGTGGGTGTTGACGTGCGGCGTGGCGGTGGTTTCTAAAAGTTTGTGGATTCTGGAGAAATCGGCCCGGAAGGTATTTCCGAAGCCCACTTCCAGGTCGAAATGGAGGCCAATTTGACCGTAGGGCCGGGCTTCGGTGATCATCCCCTCCCAATCGGGGCATTTGATCAGATCAATTTTTACGGCACCTTCTTTAAGCAAACCTATCAGCGGATTGGAATAGTTAACCGCAAGTTTCATTTTTGAATTGCCTCAGATTGCCTCAAAGGAATCGTTGGGGCGCCAGGCTGGCGCGCACGCTGCCAGGAAGATCAGGTCTTCATCGCCATGGTTAAAAATTTGGTGAACGTCCATTGGTTCGATCAGGACGGCCTCCCAGGGCTGCAGTGTAAACACGTCATCGTTGATTTGTAATGTTGCTGTGCCAGATAGAATTAAATAAGATTCATCGGAGGCTTTGTGGAAGTGCGGCAGGCAAGATTTCCCGGGTAGTATGGTAATGCGGGCCAGGCTGTGGCTGGCAACGCCTCCAGCGACCAGACCAAGCAGTTCCTGGACGATTTCACCATAGTCGCTGATGATTGGTTCTGGGTGATCTTCCGTTCTGATTGTAATCATTGAAAGCTCCTTAGATAAACGCTAGATTGCTACTGTGGTTTGATCAAACACGCTAATTATAAACAGAACATTGGGCGGTCATTGACCGCTGTCGAGGGGAGATTTCCGAAATCTTCAATACCCTCAATCAGATTAGGGTTTTTACGTCTGCGACGCCTCCGGATGTGTAAAAATATCGTATTGCGCTTCGAGCTCCTGCCGGAATTGACGGGTATAAAGGTTGTAATACTTTCCCTTTTGGTTGATCAATTCTCGGTGATTGCCCATTTCCTGAATCTGGCCATTTTCAATCACGATGATTTTATCCGCGCGTTTGATGGTTGAAAGCCGGTGCGCAATAATAAAACTGGTGCGACCCGCCATCAATCGTTCCATACCGCGCTGAATGAGGGCTTCTGTCAATGTATCAACAGAGCTGGTGGCTTCGTCCATAATGAATAGCTCGGGTTGGGCTAAAATTGCCCGTGCGATACTGAGAAGCTGCTTTTGACCTACAGAAAGTAAATTCCCACCTTCGCCCACATCTTGTTCGTAGCCCTTTTCAAGCTGCGTTATAAAATCGTGAGCACCAGCTAGTTTTGCAGCTTCTTCGATTTCTGTATTCGTGGCATTGAGTTTCCCGTAGCGGATATTTTCGCGCACGGAGCCCGAGAAAAGATGAGGTGTCTGCAAAACCATACCAATCCGGGATTGAATATCTTCCAGTTTCATATCCAAGTAATCGACATCATCGAAATAAACGGTGCCGCTGGTGGGCTCGTAAAATCGGCACAGGAGGTTGACGATGGTGGTCTTTCCACCACCTGTTGGCCCAACCAGGGCCACGGTTTCTCCCTGTTTGACGTGGAAGTTTAATCCTTTGATGACCGGGTCATCAGTTTCATAGTGGAAGTGAACATTGTCAAAACGGATATCACCTGTGATGCTTTTCGTCTGGATGGTTCTGGTTCGGTTTTTAACATCCGGTTCTGTATCGACCAGGTTGAAAATCCTTTCAGCGGATGCAATTGCATTTTGCATCTGTGCGTAAACGCGAGCCATATCCTGGATGGGCCACATAATGAAAGTAACATAGGAGACAAAAGCCTGAATGCCGCCGACCGTCATCACGCCAAGTTCAACCTGGAGACCACCTTGCCAGAGGACGAAGCCCAGACCAACCGCGCTGATTAACTGGACGGTGGGCAAAAATAGCGCCGAAAGCCAGGCCGCTTTATAACTGGCCTGGTACATACCTTCTGTGAGTTCGCTGAATTCAGCTAAATTATCATCCTCCCTGGCGAGGGCTTTGATGACCCGTACGCCAGTAATGCCTTCATTGAAGGCTCCGGTGATTTTTGAATTCATCTTACGAGAAAGCCGATAGTGGTAGAGGATGCGCACACGAAATTGAAAAGCAACCACCGCCAATAAAGGCAGCATAGCCAGCACAATAAGCGCCAAACTAGCATTGATTTTAAACATAAATATTGCGGCGGTAGCAATATTGACCACTGCCCAGGTGACATCCAGCAAGCCCCAGGTGATCAAATCTGCCAGGCGTTCAGTATCTGAAGTCAGGCGAGCCATGATCCATCCCACCGGTGTTTTGCTAAAATATGAAAGTGAAAGAACCTGCAAATGGTTGAACATTTGTTTGCGCATATCGTAACGCACGCGCTCTCCTAACACACCCGTCAGGTAAATGAACCCAAAAGCAAGCGCTGCCTGAAATAACATGATGCCGCCATAGATGGCGATGATGCGTACAATCGCGGCATGGCTGCCAGCACGAATACCTTCATCAATGATTTGTGCGCTCAGATAGGTGGTGTAGGCGTCAATAATAGAAACGAAGGCAATGCACAAAAGAAATCCAACCACCCAGCGCCAATGGGGCATCAGTAAAGCCAATAATCGGCGCAGGATGGGCGTGCTCAGCTTGCCATAATCTTTTTCCTCGAATTCATCAAATGTTGACACTTGAAATTTCCTTCTCTAATTCAAGTTCGATCTTGGTTTGAATATTAAAAATATCCTGATACATCGTGCTGGTTTTCATCAATTCTTCATGCGTACCCTGCTGTACGATTTCCCCTTTGTCAAACACAAGAATCAAATCGGCATCCATTACGCTTTGAATACGGTGAGCAATGATGAACGTTGTGCGGGTTTGCATCAGCTGTTCCAGGGCAGCACGGATTTGTATTTCGGTTTCAGAGTCGACGCTGGAGGTGGAATCGTCCAGAATTAATATAGCTGGATTTTTAAGGACTGCTCGGGCGATAGCGAGGCGCTGTTTCTGACCGCCAGAAAGCGTTACGCCGCGCTCGCCAACCAGCGTGTCGTACCCGTTGGGAAATGATATGATCACGTCGTGCACCGCAGCAAATTGGGCTGCTTGGATGACTTCTTCTTCTGAAACGGTACGTTGTACACCGTAGGTGATATTTTCACGAATCGTGCGAGAGAATAAGAAAGGTTCCTGTTCTACGATCCCGATTTGTGAGCGCAGATATTTACGTGGATATCTGGTGATATCGACTCCGTCGAGGGTGATCAGGCCGCTGGTGGGATCGTAAAAACGCGGCAGGAGGTTGACCAGGGTCGTCTTGCCGGAGCCGGTAGAGCCTAACAGGGCGATCACGTCGCCCGGGTTGCAATTAAAACTCACCTTGTTGAGAACAGGATGTCCCGGCTCGTACTCAAAGCAAACGTCTTTGAAAATAATCTCTCCGGTGACATTGTCTTTGGCCTGATAGTCGCCTTCTAACAGCGGCTCACGCTGTTCTTTAAGCAGTTCAGCAACTCGCTTGTATGAAACCATCCCAGTGGAAGTTTGGACGATTAAACGCCCCAGGTTGCGCAGCGGCCAGATGATCCAGATAACCAACGCGATGAACGCCATGTAGGTGCCAACCGTGATCTCACCATTTAAGGCCATCACAGCGCCAGTGTAATAAGAGACGAGCAGTTGTGCACCGCAGATAATGTCCGAAATCGGCCAGAACAATGACTCGATTGAGAGCAAGCGCTTACCAAGACTGAATTTGTGCCAGTTTTCCTGATCAAATTTATAGCTTTCGTAAGCTTGCCGGGCAAAAGCCTTCACGACCCGCACTCCGGTCAGGTTTTCCTGCAAGCGGTTGCTGAGGGTGGCTTCCTGCTCCTGGTAGGCCTCGTAGGCTTTAGATACACGTGAGAAAAAATAGACCGAAACAGCGATGATAGCTGGCGTGGCGACCACAGATACCCATGCCAGACGGGGGCTCAGCTGCATAATTGCCACGAAATTGATCACAAATATTAAGATGATGCGACCGATGCCGATCGCCTGGTCGCTAAAAAAGCGGTTGAGGGCATCGATATCCGAGGTAGCACGCGCAATCAGGTCGCCCGTTTGGGCTTCGGCATGATAGGCAAACGGCAGTCGCTGCAGGTGGTCAAATAAGAAGTTGCGCAGACGCCGGGTTGTACCTTCAGCGGTTTTGGCAGCCAGCCAGCCTGAAATAAACGTGAACGTTCCCTGGAATAAGGCCAGCCCAATAAACATGACGATGATGATGAGCATGTCCGGGCCGAAATTACGAGGCACAACGATCTCATCGATGAAACGGCGTAAAACCAGGTAAATGCCTGTGCGCGAGATCGTCGCCACCGCCAAGGCAGTGGTGGCGCCTAAATAAAACAACCTGTAGCCTTTAAACAGGCGCCATAAGCCAACCAAACGATTTTTGGAAAGTGTTTGGCTTAAATCAAGATCATAATAAGTATTTTTAGACACAATAATCTCACTCCAGTGAAGGTTTACTTGGGTTGGCCAGTTACAAACAGTGCAGGTCGCGGTGCAAGGCCAAAAATATTTCGGCACGTGGAAATTTCACCCACTGGTCCGTTTTATACAGCGGTGCGAAGCTTGCTTTTGGTTTATTTCCCAAGGTTCAAGTTTACCGCGCTATTTTCTGCGTGTCAATTTCAACCAGGTGACTCATTGTTTTCCCCTGGACTTCGTTGAACCGACGATGCCTGGTGATGTTGATGAATAAAATGTATCGAAACCGCAAGAATCCCCTTGCTGACGGTATAAATTTATTCAAACCGGCTTTCATCCTGGTTAAAGCGGGTGTTGATTAAGTGAAGCACACGCTCAAAAATTGTCTCTCGTTCACGATCAAGGATCACACAATGACCTGAGTTCTCCATCTTGAGGTGGAGCTTCACCTTCGAGCCGATCTTCTTTAGGATAATCTCAGCAGATTCTGGCGCGATAGTACGGTCATGTTCGCCGGTGAAGATCATCACAGGCTGGGTGATTTCTGGCAGCCTGCGCCGGACATGCTTTTGGAGTTTGTGCAGCTCTGCTGCTGCCTTGACCGGGTTGACCGTATAGCCTTTCCACAGCAGGCCGTCATCTTTGTCCTCTTTCTTCAAGTACTCGAGAAAAGGCCATAACAGGCGGGATGTCCACAGGTTTTTGATCTTTATCGCCGGGGCAAACAGAAACAAACCGCTGATTTCAGGGTGCTGGTGGGCAAGTTCTAATGTCAGCAAACCGCCCATCGATTCTCCGCCTATGTAAATCTGATCACATCGCGACAGCAATTTTTCATAATAATGTTTGACCTTTTCAACCCACATCGGCCAGGTGGCGCGATTTAGATCGTCGGGGTTGGTTCCGTGCCCCGGGAGCAGGGGGCCGGCAACGGTAAACCCTTCAGCGTGAAGTTTATTTGCCAGAAGGCGAACTTCGGCGGTGGTGGCGGTGAAGCCATGTATCAACAGGATGCCGGTTCGGTTGCCTATCCAGAAAAAATCGTCGCCATCCAGGTGGGGGTTTTTGATGAAGGTAGGGTTGTTCGTCATTTTTTAACCTCTGTCATGGTTCGGGTCGCGGCAGGCAGGATCGCTATTCGGGCGTCTGCAGATAATTGGTTGGTGATCCGCAAGGTCAAATCGTTGATCAATTCTGGCTTGCTGGGCGTAAGCTTCCAAGCTTTAACGGTTTTCGGTGGGATCTCTGATACCAGCACGATGTTGATGCGCAGGGCTTCCCGGGCAATCTGGAAAGCCTTGTGAGGGCCAACCTGGAAAAAACCGGATTGAAAATGGTCGATGACAGCCTGGTGTGAATCTGCGTTGCGGATATAGCCCTCATAGCTGGCACTGCCAGAACCCTCCGGGCAGGCAGCCAGCAAAACCACCCAGCCGCCGTCGCGTGTGATCCTGGCGGCGTGGGTGAGGCCTTTTTGACTCTGGTACAGGTTGATATCCTTGGGCGCTCCACCCGGCGAGGCGATCACCAGGTCGTAAGGCGCAGAAACCTCCACGCCGAAGTACTGCCTTACAAGGGGGATAGCGGCATCCATGACGGCAAGGGGCGAGCCGAAAAAGACTTTAAGGACGCGTTTATGCTCATCCAGAATCGTGCCCAGGGAAAATTGGACGCCTGCTTTGCGACCGATCTCCTCAATTTCCTGGCGTAAAGGGTTGATGTTGTATTCGCCAGTCCGTGCATAGGGATGGGTAAGTCCGGCGTGGTTGGCATCAATGGTGGCGCGCCCTGCCAGGCCGATGGCGGCAGTTTTGATGCCGCCGGAAAAGCCCATAAAATGATGGGGTTCGATATTACCCACGGAAAATTTCAGGTCACAATTGTAAAAATCTGCGTTGATATGGATCGGGTTGCCGTCGCTGGATTTGCCAAGGTCTGCCATGGGCGAGCGGTCACAGTCGTGAACATGAACCCTGTAGCGCTCAATGATCGATGGGTCTAAAATTTGAGGCAATTCATCGGGCGTCATGGGCGTATGGGTGCCGCTGCCAATAAACAGGGTGACCTGGTCGGGTGCGAACCTAAGGCTTTCCAGGTGATTGAGCAGGTGAACAATGGGGTTGGGTTTGGGAACGGGCCGGGTTTTATCGTTGATGGCGATGCCCACCGTTTGCGTGTTTTTGATTAGATCTTGGCCGATACCGCCGACAGGGTTGCCAAGCGCGGTGAAAATCGCCTCGTTGGGGTCTGGCAGAGGGTCACAGACCTGGGGGGTAAGCAAGTCAACCTGGAATGTATCCGGCACGTGGACGGTTATCTGGTCATGACCATAGGGAAGGGTATAAAGCACGATGGTTTATCTCCGATGCAGCGGTGTTATTGTGTGGCACGGACACGGGGGAACCGTGTCCGGTGGTGCATTAAAGCTGTACTCATTATAACCTTGCATGTTACAGCAGAGACGTATTTTGTTACTGATTGTTGTGAGCTTGGCAGTAGAGACCTGTGAATTGAGAACCATCTGAATTTCAGGCCTGGAAAATATATTGACTTTGACATGCCCAGGGTATTTTTAAAAAGCACAATCGCACTTACCAATTGAATCTAAGCATGTAACAACGATGTTTTCAAAGCATTAAACGAGACAGATATCCCTCCTGCCAATGGAACGACAGTCTTTTATGGTTTACCATGAACAACATGATTGGTTTTCTTTGTGTGCCCGGTTCGCCAAAGCTATTTTCACAGCGGCTGATCAAACCTTTGAATTTCGACCCAATAACCATTCGGGTCGATGATGAAGAAATGATAGATGCCATATTTTGGATTGTGGATGGGTGGATTGGGGAGGTTTTGTCCCCTGGCTTGCAGGGCTGCATACCAGCCATCGACATCTTCACTGACCAGGGTCAGGATCACCTTGCGACCCGGCTCAACGGGTTCAATATGTTCGCAGAAGCCCAGGTAGGCCTCTCGGGTGACTTTGAAAATCAGGCAGGTGCTCTGTTCGCGCGCCAGGGGCAGCCCTAAAACATCCGTATAAAACCGGTGGGTTTCTTCCAGGTTGCTGGCATGTAAAAAAGTAATTTGCTGGTTAATTTCCAAAGCAGGCATAGGGCGCTGATCCTTTCCGGGGAAATGTAAATGAAACCCAGGTCAGGCGATGATCTCCCGAATTTCATTGTAGAGCGGCTGCAAACGTTTGTACATGCGCTTATAAACCCGTTCGTACAGGTCGGTGTAGATTTTGTGGCGGTGCGGGTCCGGCTCAAAGGTATCCCCGAGGTGCGTCATTTCCGAAACCGCTTGGTTGAAATCCGGATGCAAACCCAAACCGACGGCCACATCAATGGCGGCGCCAAGCCCAGAGGCTTCATATACATGGGGGCGGGCAACGGGCAGCCCAAAGATATCGGCCGTGATTTGCATCACACCCGGGCTCTGACTGCCGCCGCCGGCGACCCTGAGTGCGGTGATAGGGATCTTTGAACGCTTTTCGGTCCTTTCCATCCCTTCCAAGAGGGCATACCCCAGGCCCTCAATGATAGCACGGTAAAAATGAGCGCGAGTGTGCACATCGCCAAACCCAATCACGGCGCCTTTGGCCTCCGGGCCGGGGATCTTCAACCCGGGCGACCAGTAAGGCTGCAGCATGAGACCCTCTGCACCGGCCGGCACGGTCTGAAGCAGTTTGTCGAACAAAGATTCGGCTTCTACCCCAAGCTTTTCGGCCTCCCGTTTTTCAACCAGGCCGAACTCTTCTTTGAACCAACTCACCATCCAAAAACCGCGATAGATCTGCACTTCCAGTGAGTAAGCGCCCGGCACGGCAGCCGGGTAGGGTGGAATCAGCGGGATCACCTCAGAGTATTTTGTATGGGTGGTGTTGATGGTGGCCGTGGTGCCGAAACTCAGGCAGCCGATATGCGGTTCCAGGCAGCCTGCCCCGATGACCTCGGTGGCTTTATCCGCGGCTGTGGCAATTAATGGCAGCCCTTCGGGGATGCCGGTGGCTTCGGCTGCCTCACGGGTGATGTGCCCTAATAGCTGGGCAGGCGCTACAAGCTCTGGTAGCTGTTCTCTGTCAACCATCACTGCGTCCCATTTCCAATCGGAAGGCTTGGCCCACCCCTGGCTTTTGTAGTCAAATGGGATGTATCCAACCTGACAGCCGATTGAATCGACAACTTTGCCCACCAGCTTATGAGTCAGGTAACCTGAAAGGAACACGTACTTATCCGTTTTTTTCCAAATTTCGGGTTGATGAGTTTTAATCCAGTTGGCTTCGGCCTCAGCCTGAAAATAACGCACCGTATCGGACATATTAGCCAATTTGAATAAAATGCCCCATACGCCGCCTACAGGCGGCAAACCTTCAGTGCGGCGTTGATCCAACCAAACCATCGCCGGCCTTAAAGGCTGCTGATTTTCATCCAGGTTAATGACCGTGGAGCGTTGGGTGGTTAAGCCCACCCCAACGACGGCGTCTTTATCCACGCCGTCCATTGCCCACAATTCCTGGCAAGCCTGGCAAACACCCTGCCAAAACACATTGGGGTCCTGTTCAGCCCAACCGGGCTTTTCTGAATAATAGGGCTGGATGGGGACTCGCTTTTTGGCGATTAACTGCCCTCTTAAATCAAAAATTAATGCCCGCACACTCTGTGTGCCGTTGTCAATAGCCAGGATTTGTTCAGCTGCCATGCTTCCCTCCAATAGGTGGTGATTGTGTGTTGTGTGTTTACTCTACTATAACCGAAGAAGATCTGGAATTTAGATAAATCAATAAAACGAACTAGTGGATATATCTACCCTTTAGTAAGAGATCTCCTTGATCATTCTTTCTTCAACACCTTCATCATTTACTATTAATAGATACGAGCAATGAATTGAACAACAGGATAAAAACCTGGTATCGTCATCCTTTTCTTAAATGCCCGGTTCAAACTCGTTGGTTATCCAGTGCCATTTACAGAAAGGATGCCCTTTCTAATCAACATATAGTTTTTATTAGGCAAATGAAAAAATCAGATAAGGGATATTGAGTAAAAAATCAAAATATATTAATTACCTGAAAACGAATTCATTGTTGAACAGATAAAACTATTTGTCAGACTTCTAGTAGCCCTCAACCCAAGAATTACCTTGACCCTTATCAACATGAACATCTTCTCAGCTCATTATGCATTTGTATAAAAAGGTGTTTTCCCGGGTCTTTGTCTGCAAGCAACAAAATCACTCAATCCTGGAAAGAAAAATCAATCAAAATGCAACTCTTTTAGGTAACGATAAACTGTTGGCTCAGAAATCGATAGTTCCTTTGCCACAATCCGAACAGTACCTTTAATTTTGAATAAATTATATGAATTTACCGAATCAACAACTTCCATTCGACCATTTTTATCTAATTCATCACACTTTTCAAAACCTAATTTTTCAACGGTCTTTTGGCAGATATTTTTGATGACATCTGAAGCTGTATTTACAACATTGCCGGTTAGATTCTCTAAACCCATAAGATAACCAGGTGAGTCGTCTTCTATCCAAAAGAAAAGTTCGTTTTTTGAAAAAGTATATAAATCTACCAAGTTACTAATATTCTCGTTAACACCGATAATTCCAATGATCTTATTGTTGCTATCTCTAATATAAAAAACCGAAAGCAATAATTGTGTGCCGTCAGACAGTTGACAGCGAACGTTAGAGACAAAATCATTGTTGTTGGTGTATTCTTCATCGAACAATATGTTTAGTGAAAGGTTTAGCAAACCATCATTTACCTTTCTGCCTGAAATATGGCCATTCTCTATTGCGACAATAGAATGTTCTAAATCGTCAAAGCAATGTAAAACAACCTCATATCTTGGACCACAAACACTTGCAAGGAATTTAACGAATGGTAAATATTTTGATACGATATGCCTATTGTTCATAATGGCTCATTCCAAAATCAGTTTTTTATTTAAGTAAATATCTTTTGTTTCTTGATTGTTATTCTCTACAAAAACAATCCAGAAATAATCAGATAGCATTAAAAATCAATGATTATTGCAAGAAACAAGTTCAGAATTATGCTCTAAATTAAAGTTCAAAGGCAAAGAAGTTTCCTTGGGCTGTTTGTCAATAAGATATTTCCTTCATCTCGAATCAAAATTGTGTCCTCAACCTGTAGGCCTCCCCATCCTAAGTGATAGAAAGGTGTTTCAATACAAATCACCATTCCATCCTGTAATTGGGCTTTGTTGTTTGAGCTGATTAGTGGCCCTTCATGTATGAATAAACCAATACCGTGACCACAATGATGTCGGGTGTATGAAAGCAAGCCAGCCTTTCTGGTAGAACTTACTGCCATATTGAATATATCAGAGCACTTAACTCCTGATTTTGAAACATTTATTGCCTCAGTCAACCCTGACAGAATGGCTTTGTATACCGATTTCACTTGATCATCACACTTACCCATTACTGCTGATCTTGACATATCAGCATGATAACCAAAATAGCTACATCCCACATCAGCCCGTATCATATCACCATTATTTAGTCTGTTACTCGTTGAAGGAACTGTGTCTGAAAATGCAGCTCTAGATGAAAAAGTAAAAACAGAGAAAGTATTATCTCCTCCTTGGTCAATCACGCGTTTCTGGTATATCTGACTAGTTTCTAATTCAGACATTCCAATTTTCATGTTTTCAAATGTGTAAAGCAAGGAACTCTCCGCAATACTAGATGCTTTAGACAAAAAAGTAATCTCTTCATCTGTCTTTACTTCTCTTAATTGGTCAATAATTGAAGTCCCATCAATAAATTTGATTCTAGGAAAACTTTCATTAATAATTGTCAATTCGTTGCCAGTTAAGCCGCGATATTCTAATGCAATTAATCCCTCTGTTAATCCTTCATTAGTTAATATTTCTGACAA
>JAAYKH010000073.1 GCA_012522475.1 Chloroflexota bacterium
ATCGAATCCTGCTCCAACTTTTGCTGCATGTATTCAATCAGGAACGCCGTTTTGCTGAAACAAATGAATCCTGAGATCAACATCACCATCTACTACATCGATATTAGCACGCCTTCCAAGGGGTACGAGGAGTTTCACGATCGCGCCCGAGAGAAGGGCATCCACTTTATACAGGGACGGCCCAGCTTGATTACAGAAGATGCAGAAACCCACAACCTCTTTATCCACGCCGAAGATATTACGCTTGGCCGTGTAATTGAAAATGAATACGATATGGTTATGCTTAACCAGGCAGCCATTCCACAGCCCGACCAGAACCATATGAGTTCTGTGTTGAACGTTGCCCAAAGCCCGGGTGGCTGGTTCATGGAATACCATCCCAAGCTACGACCGATGGACAGCCCAACCGATGGTATTTTCTTCGCTGGCGCCTGCCAGGGGCCCAAAGACATT
Source organism: Chloroflexota bacterium (assembly GCA_012522475.1). GTDB lineage: Bacteria > Chloroflexota > Anaerolineae > Anaerolineales > Anaerolineaceae > Brevifilum. The sequence goes on from JAAYKH010000073.1 coordinate 454, forward strand.
CCCAGTAGCGTTGCCCAGGGTTCAGCGGCAGCATCACGTGCCAGCCGCATTCTCCTTTCTGAAAAATGGGGAATCGAACCGACCATCGCCGTGGTTTGGCCAGATCGCTGTTCAGCCACCACAAAAGGGCGGGCCTGCGGAATTTGTGCAAAGGTCTGCCCCTATGGCGCTATCGAAATCCTCAACCCAGAGACCCCGGCTGAGGTTATCACGGCAAAATGTCATGGCTGTGGCGCCTGTGTAGCTGAATGCCCAGAGGACGCCATCACACAATTACACTACACCGATGCCCAGGTTCTGGCGCAAATGCGGGCTGTTTTGGCAGACAAACCCGAAGATAAGATCCTTGCCTTCCGCTGTCATTGGTGCTCCTATGGCGGAGCTGATTTAGCCGGAACCAGCCACTTTGAATACACCGCCAACGAGCGCGGCTTGCGCGTGATGTGCTCGGCACGTATGGATTCGGATTTCATTTATGAAGCTTACCGCTTGGGCGCTGGCGCTGTGCTTTACTCGGGCTGTCACCCACAGGACTGTCACTATATCACCGGTCAGTTGATTGGCGCCAAACGTGCTGATCGCCTAAGAAAGATGTTCGAGCGCATGGAGATGAGCGATGGTCGCTTCAGGATTGAATGGATCAGCGCTGCAGAAGGTGATAAATACGCCCGGGTTCTCAATGAAATGCAAGCTGTTTTAGACAGCATTCCCAAAGAACAGTTGCACAATGAAATTGAACGACTAAAACCAGAGATGGAAAAACGGTTAAAACGTTTCCCAGGTGTGCCTGGCGTGCCGGAAGCGATGGAGTACACAGACCTTCTTGTTGATGCAATCCTTAAAGTGAAGGAGGCTGCATGAGCCATCCAAACACAGTGAACGCCTTCGCTGAAGAGGTAAAAGCTATTCCTGGTGGTGAATATCTTGAGATGTGCTTTTCCTGTGGAACCTGTGTCAGTAAATGTATGGTTCAACAAAAAGTGGAGCCCGATTTCAATCCTCGCCGCCTGTTGAAGCTTGTGATGATGGAGATGAGGGAGGAGGCTTATGGTAGTCCAACGACGTGGCTTTGTTCCTCTTGCGATTTATGTTACCCAGCATGCCCACAGAAAATACACATTTCAGGTGTTATCACCGCAGTCAAACAAATCGCTGTTGAACAGGCTAATGCTACCATCATCAAAACTGCAGTGGTTGACCAGCAAACCTGCGTGGCCTGCGGACTGTGTGTGGAGGCTTGCCCCTACGACGCCATCGCGCTCGTAAAAACCAGGGTTCCCTATCGTGGTGAAATTATGCTTGCCAAAGTCGACCCAGGCCTGTGCATGGCCTGTGGGGTCTGTAATGCAGTCTGCCGTTCAACGTCCATTGGAATTCCCGATAGTTTCTCAGATGAGAATATATTAGATGAATTATGGGGCTGGTTACAGCGTCAGGAAGTAGTCGCCAAATGAAAGCCAAGCCAAAAATCGCTTTGTTTCAATGCCAGTGGTGTTTGTATTCCGAATCCGACCAGTACTGGGTAGACCACAAACTACCTCCATCAATCCATTTGACGAAAACATCCTGTACTGGGCGCATCAACCCCCTCTACATCCTCAATGCCATCCAGGGTGGCGTCGATGGGGTTATGATCAGCGGCTGTCTACCAGAAAAATGCCATTTCAAAGAAGGCAACCTGAACGCATTAAGACAGCACGACGCCTTTGTCAATTTATTGGACTACATCGGCTTTGAGCGTGACCGGATCCGTTTTGTCTGGCTGGATTTACAAGATCGAGGTCGAATACAGCAAGAATTGTCTGCCTTCGAGGCTTTTCTTGCAGATTTACCGCCATCAAAACCATTGGCAACGCGAGTCAGCGCCTCAATTGGAGGGGTAAATGACTGAACTCATTTCCAAATTACGCACTGAGATTGAAAAGCTGTTTTCGGAAGATCGTATTGATGTATTCATTGCTTTCAAGGGTGCCGATTCACCATTACGTCCCCAACCTGCGTTTTACAGAGCAGGCAATGACCTCGAAAATCTGGAATATAACAGTTTGTGCCAAAACAACCTTGGTAATTATCTCACCCGCTATCCCAACGAAACACGGATTGGCATGGTGGTTCGGGGCTGTGAAAGTCGTACTGTCAATGCTCTGCTGGTCGAAAAACAGCATCTTCGCGAAAATCTGACCCTGATCGGCATTCCCTGTCAGGGTATTGTTGATATACGCAAGCTGATCAAACGCACCGGTGAAGAAATAACAGCTTATTCCGAACATCAGAACAAAGTAACCATAAAATACCAGGAAAAAAAACATACCTTCGCAAAACAGGATGTTCTCCATGATTCCTGCTTGCGCTGTTTGCATCCCAATCCTGTCAACGCAGATTTTCTCATCGGAGAGCCTCTCCCAGAAGGTGATCCATCACTCGTTCGGGAAAAAGTTGAAACCTTCGAAGCCCTGTCAAAAGATAAGCGCTACGAATGGTTCAGTCAGGAGGCGGAACGTTGCATTCGTTGTTACGCCTGTAGAGAAGCCTGCCCCATGTGTTACTGCACTGAGTGTTTTGTCGACCATAACCAGCCGCGCTGGACCGAAAGTTCAATCACCTCGGCAGGGACGCACGCCTGGCACATTATTCGTGCTTTTCACCAGGCTGGACGCTGCACAAGCTGTGGGGCTTGTGAAAGGGCCTGCCCCGTGGACATTAAGATGACTTACCTGACTGACAAGCTCAATGAAGATATTCTTGAAATCTACAGCTTTGAGGCTGGCATGGATGGTGAAACACAACCACCCTTTGCTGCTTTCAACATGGACGACAAGAAGCGTTTTGTTGTCTGAGGAATAACGCTATGATGTATATTCTTGAAAAGAAAAAGGTAGAACAGGTGTTGTCAGCCTGGAACAAGGCCTTCGATGTTTACGCACCTCAAAAGGTGGAAAATTACACCCAATTTCTACCTTTTGAAAAAACCAAAACTGTAGCTCTTAATCATGCACACAATACTCGTTATCCTCCCAAGGCATTGTTTTTCCCGCAATCAGAAATAATGTTGAAATACAACAGCCGACTGGGTCGTTTTGAGGAATCGGGTTCAAAAACAAAACCAATGCTTATTTTTGGGGTGCGGCCGTGTGACGCGATGGCTTTTTCATTGATGGACACGGTCTTTCTCTCTGAAGATTACGTCGATCCCTACTGGAAAGCCAAACGTGAAGACTCAATCGTTATTGGGTTTGGATGCAGCACCCCCCCACAAACCTGCTTTTGCACAACAGTGGGCGGGGCGCCCTTCAGTCATACAGGTTTAGATGCGATCTTAACCGACCTTGACAAGGCTTTCAGTGTTCAGGTGCTCACCAACAAAGCAGAAAATTTATTTAAAAACCTCCCCCCCGCAACGGAAGATCAAATTAACGAGGTTAAAAAAATTCAGAGGAAAGCCACCGAAAGCATGGCACCCGCTTTTCAGACGTCGGGCCTGAAACAAAAGCTGGATTTAATTTTTGAAAGCCCCTATTGGGAAACAATCGCTGAATCTTGCCTTGGATGTGGCATTTGCACGTACCTGTGTCCGACCTGTTTTTGCTTTGATATTGTCGATGAAATACAAAGAAAAGAACGCATCCGTAATTGGGATACCTGCATGTTTCGGATTTACTCGCAGGAAGCCTCCGGTCACAACCCCAGGCCTTCCAACAAGGAAAGAACCCGGCAGCGTTTGATGCACAAATACAGCTATTGGCTTGATCACATTGGAGAGATTGGCTGCACGGGCTGTGGGCGTTGTGTGTGTTATTGCCCTGTGGGCCTGGATATTCGAGCAATGTTGCAAACAGCCAGCGAATATGAAAGCGAGGTTGCCCGTGCATGACAATGGACACAACCCCTATAAACCGATGCCCATGCATGTCGTCCGAGCGTATTATGAATCAAATGATCGTTCGTTAAAAACCTTGGAGCTGGTTTTTGACCGCAAAGCCGACCAGATTGAATTTTTCGAAAAATTCAATCCCGGCCAATTTTGTCAATTGTCGATCTTTGGCAAAGGTGAAGCGCCTTTTGGCGTCGCCTCAGCAGCCTGGGAAGGGGACTTTGTACGCTTTACCATTCAGAAATTGGGCTCTTTTACACAATATGCGCACACCCTTCAAGCCGGTGATCCGATTGGTATGCGCGGTCCTTTGGGTAATGGGTTTCCTCTTGAGGCCTGGAAAGGAAAAACCCTGGTCATTATCGGGGGTGGCTGTGCTTTTTCTACCCTGTATGCGCTGACAAAACATGTTCACCATCCACAAAACCGTCCAGATTATGATCAATTGATTGTTGTTTACGGTGCGCGCACATCGGGTTTGTGTATGTACAAACACGATATCCAAAGCTGGCATCAGCGGGATGACATGCAAATCCATCAGGCCATTGATGTCCCAGAAGAAGATTGGAGCCACCACGTGGGTTATGTCCCCGATGTTGTCAAAGAGGTTGCACCTTCGCCGAAAAACGCGGTTGCAATCGTGTGTGGGCCACCAATTATGACGAAGTTCACTTTGCCAGTCCTGGTTGAGCTGGGTTTTTCACCAGAAAGTATTTTTACATCTCTGGAAAAACGGATGAAGTGCGGTATTGGAAAGTGTGGCCGTTGCAATATCGGTTCAAAATATATTTGCAAAGATGGGCCCGTTTTTAGCCTAAAAGAATTGCAGGAACTCCCTGATGATATTTAATAATGGAGCAAATCATGAGCCATCGCGGAAAAACCATTAAAACTAGGACGGACCACACCATGACCTTAGAGCGTCCGATGGTCACGCGACACTATCTGATGACCTGGGACCTTGATCGTTGTGTTGGCTGCCAGATGGGCCCAACTGTGTGCCCAAAGGAGGCTCTGACGCACGTCCCCGGCGAAATTGTGGACGGGCGCATGGTCGTCAAGCCTTCAGTCGACGTGGACCCGGAGCTATGTGTGTTTTGTGGCATTTGCGTGGAGACCTGTACGGTACATGCCATTTCCATCACAATTAACGACAAACCTGAAAATCCAGTGTTGAAGTATGGCGCCTTTCCTGAAGTCCGCGGACACCTCACGTTTAATCGAGACGCATTCGATTTTTCTTTGAAAGACCTGGTCATCAATAATTGCCCGACCCAAATCATCAGCTATGATGAAGATAAAGATACGATGGTTATCAAGTTTGAGGATTGCATCCGCTGCCGGCAATGCGAGATCGCCAGCCAGGGCGCCTTTCAGGTGACCCAGCGGTGGCAAGGCAGTGTTGATCTTCATCGTGATCGCTGCATCGAAGGCTGCCTGGCCTGCGCTGATGTTTGTCCAACCCGTGCTTTACACATCAATGACGAAGGAGAGCTGGTACTGGCAGATTATTTCTGCATCAAATGTGGTGCTTGTATGCATGCCTGCCCAATCAAACCAGAGTTTAGCGAAGAAGAGTTTATTTTTGAATCTCAGGGGGCAAGCATCACACGCACTTACCAGAAGCTGCTTAACCCAGATGAGCTGGCCATCAAGGTTGAACGCTGGCGCACCCAATCCACAGACGTAAAGAGCGCCTCCTGGATTGAAGCTCTGCGCAAACTCTCCGATGATAAAGCCAGTGCGGTTGAAATAGACCGTAAACGGGCATTAAAGCGTAAAGATCTGATTCTTGCCTTGAAAAGAAAAGCCTAACCTGAAAGCCTGGAAAAATCAAGGTTTGCATTAATTTTATGATATAAAATAAAAACACATGGTATCCACCATGTGTTTTTGATTGCGAATCACCCTCGAGGGCTGCAACGTGCCATTGAGCTCTAAAGATTAAAAATTAGCCGCTGCTGGCATTGCTTTTAGGTTCCTAACGTGGGCTGGCCTGCTAATCAGATTTCTTATGGGAGCCAGCCCCAGTCAATATATCCTTGTTGATAAGGGTCTACCTGTATGGGAATTGAAATTTTCGCTCCCGTCGAAATATGATAGATAAAATATTCTTCCAGGGTGCCGTTATTTTGGCTGTATAGAAGTTGAGATCCATCTGGCGACCAGGTTTTCAGATCTGAAAACTGGCATGCCACCTCGGTTTCCTGACTTCCGTCTGGTTTGATCAGGTGGACACACTGGTCAGTCTCCGTGAAATCATCATCTAAATAGATACTTGTGAACGCAATCCACGCACCATTTGGCGACCAGCGCGCATTAATTGGCACTGCGTTTGATTGGCCGAACAATTTGGTAACGTCACTGTAATTTGTATCGGATTTATTTAATTCAGCTTCAACATACCCATACATCTGCTGGGGCCAAAACACCATTTCCTGGCTGTCAGGCGAGAAGTCAAAATTACCAGCCTCTATCCCGACAGGTGGTGTGACCATGTTCAAGGTCGGTAAGTGCCACAAGTAGGCCGGTCCACACTCTGAACAACAACCACAACTGTTGATGCTGGCCCATTCACTATTTTGAGTAATTGCACTCACGAAACGCAACCCGCCGCTCACATTGGCGATCAAGCTCGGGTTGTCCAGATCATTCACATCAAGTTGCACAATATCAAAATTCATCAATTCCTGGTCATCCAGGTCCTCAATCGGCGGACATTCCAAATCCCCGTTTATCGCGTAGAATTTTTGTGCGTCGTCCGTCCAGGCAAAGAAGTGTCGGTAAGCACCCATGTCAGAGATAAGGTCGCTTTCAAAGTCCCAGATCCAGGGTTCGCCACCCAGATTAAAAGCCAGGTAGCGCCCATCGGGAGAAAACCGTGCCCGAGGATAACTTGTGAAAACCTCATCATTCACATTAAACGACGTTAATTGAATCATTTCCCCACTATCAACCTGATACAGCCAGAGGTTGCCTTCATGCAAATAAGAGATCTGCCCAGAATTCTGAGGGCTCTCCGTGGGTTCGGCCTCAACCTCTGAAATACCTGCGGTGAGCGTTGGGGCCTCAGTAACGATTTCAGTTGAGACTTCCTCTTCAACCACAAGTTCTTGTGTATTGGTTGTTTTTGATGGCTCCCCAGCTGATTGTTCTTTCTTCAAACCTGGCAAAGCACAAGCCACCGTTACAGCAATGCCAACCAATATGATTAAATATATTAAAAAATGTTTCTTTCTCATTGGTTCTCCTGCTCGTTATTGTGGAGTCTATTGAATTATATCAAATGATGACTATAAAGGTCAACTATCACCTTTTTTATAACCGTCAGGAATATTGCCCGGCTTAATATGTTAAAGGAGTTCTAAACCACCCATCGATGGCAATATGGTCATTAATCGCTTATTGCCTGTTTACGGCCTTTTTACAGCCAGGATGTCATACTATCTGAAATTAGAGGTATTTATAAATACCCAACCGCATATCTTTAGGTGGAAAGTACTTTCTTAAACGCGTTTACAACCATTGGAAGGTGTTCATCGCGAATCCAATAATGGCTTACCAATCTGAAGTGCCGCTCTCCTGTAATACCTACCAGAACGCCTTCTTTTCTTAATTGTGCTGCACATTCTTGAGCCGTCAATCCGAGCCCCGCGTCAATTTCTACATAAACCATATTGGTTTTGGGTGAGCCCTTGTCTAAACGTAAGCCTGGCACCTCCCCCAATCCGGCTGCCAAAGCAGTAGCATGTTGATGATCTTCAATCAACCGGTCGACCATCTCCTCTAAAGCTAAGATGCCGGCCGCCGCAAGAACGCCAGCCTGGCGCATCCCGCCCCCTAACTGTTTTCTAATCCGATGCGCTTTTGCGATAAAATCCTGGCTTCCACACAGTACGGAGCCAACAGGCGCGCACAGGCCTTTACTGAGACAAAAGGTAACCGAATCAACCATGTCGACCAGGGCAGAAGCAGGGACGCCCTGGTCCACTGCAGCATTGAAGATCCTGGCACCATCCAGGTGAATAGCCAGCCCTGCTTCTCGAGCGGTTCGCGCGGCTTCCAGCATATATGCCCGCGTTAACGAAACACCCCCACAGCGATTATGGGTATTTTCGAGAATCAGTAATTTTGAAGTTGGAAAATGAGCATCAGGCGCTCGCACCGCTCGCTTAATATCAGATATCTTCAAGGTACCATCGGCCTGATTGGGAATAATAAAGGGATGCACCCCGCCTAAAGCCGCAATCCCTCCGGCTTCATAAAGAAAAGTATGGGCGCAATCACCCATGATGACTTCATCACCGCGCCCACAATGGGCAAGCACTGCAGCCAAATTTCCCATCGTCCCGGAAGGGAGGAATAACGCAGCCCCTTTACCCAGCCGTTCAGCTGCTAACATCTGCAAACGATTAATGGTCGGGTCTTCGCCATAAACATCATCCCCCAGTTCCGCGGCTGCCATAGCAGCACGCATTTTCTCAGGTGGTAATGTCACCGTATCCGAACGCAAATCAATCCATTCCATCATAAATGCTCCTCGTACGCCTGTAAGTCCGTTAAGGCAAGTTGTAAATCATCGGGCAGTGGTGCCTCGAAAACTCTTTCATTGCGTTCGCCAGGCAGCCTCAGTTTCAATGTTCTGGCATGTAAGAAAATCCGATCCAGTGTAATGCTCGGATGCCGACGTCCATAAAGCGTATCTCCTACCACCGGCGCTCCTAAGTAACTGAGGTGCACACGAATCTGGTGGGTACGCCCGGTAATTGGATGAACTTCTAACAAACTATGTTGATTGAATTTCTGCAGTTGAAAATACTCGGTTATCGCCGGCTTGCCCTGGCCGCGTAATTTTACCGCCATTCGGGTGCGCGTGCGACTGTCCCGCCCAATCGGTGCTTCAATTCTTCCGGTTGGCGTTGGCGGGTGACCGTCTACCAGTGCCAGGTAAGCTTTATGGGCCTCTCGTGATTTAAACTGCTTTACCAACCAACGATATGCTTTTTCGGTTTTTGCAAACACAATCACACCCGAGGTTTCCTTGTCCAGGCGATGGACGACCCCGGGTCGTTCGCCTGTACCCACATCTCTAATTGGCGGGTAATATGCCAACAAAGCATTCACCAGCGTGCCTGCATGATTTCCTACACCGGGGTGAACCACCATGCCCGCTGGCTTATTGATGACAATGATTTGTTCGTTCTCAAAAATAATATTCAGAGGGATTTGTTCTGGTACCAAGCCGGCATCCTTTTCAATCATCACGAGGATCTCCAACTCGTCGCCCAATTTGACTTTAGTACCTGCTTTTTTTACCACAACGCCATTCAACGTAACAAAACCACCATCAATTAACCGCCTGATCTGCGAGCGAGATATTTCAGTTAATTGATCAGCAAGATATTTGTCGACCCGGACCTCAGCATCTGATTCAATGACAAATTGGATACGGGGTTGTTTCATGGCTGGTTATCAAAAAAGGTCTCTGCATAATCTTGCTGGTTAAGCTCTGAATCTTGGGGTACTGTTTTCTCTTTGCGTTCTTGCCACCAAAGAAAGATTAATAAGATGATCACGCCAACCGTGATGCTGGCATCAGCAACATTAAAAACCGGGAAAGTGCCAACCGCAATAAAATCTGTCACCGGTCCAAACCTGATGCGATCGATCAAATTTCCTAACGCTCCGCCCACCTGCATCGCCAGAGCGATCCGCATAATCCAGAGTTCGTGGGGAATGCGCGAATAATAGATTGCAATAATCAAGGTCACAACCGCTGCCAGAACCCCAAAAACAACACCCCCATTCTGAAACATGCCAAAAGCAGCCCCATAATTTTCCCAGTGCACAATCCGAATAAAGGACGCAAAACCCGTAAATGGCGACCAGGATTCACCAAAGCTTAGATTTTCACGCACCACGGCCTTGGTTACCTGGTCCAGGATGATGACAAACGCGGCAACCAGGACCAGGGAGCCGTGTGATTTTATAATTTTTTTCAATAGTATCTCCCGGCTTAATCAGGCCTTTTCAATCGCAATTCGGACTGTTTCTCCATCAAATTCATCTTGCAACAATGGCAGCCCCTCAGGCAGCACACCCGCATTCAAATCGACAGCCAAAGTCTCCTCTTTGATGTAGTCCTCAAAGGCCTGAATCGCTTTCGCCAATTGTGTCGAAGCTGTGTAATACAGATGGATGCGGTCTGCAATATCAAAGCCTGCGTCTTTACGAAGTGATTGTACCCTTCGGACAAACTCTCTTACAAGGCCTTCGTGAACCAGGTCTTCGGTCAGATGTGATACCAGGGCAGCTAAATAAGCCCCCTCCGAGGCGACAGAAAAGCCAGCCTTCGCTTCAGCGCGCACCTCAACCTCCTCGGATGTGATGTTAGCCGCTTCCCCATCAACGGTGATGGCGATCTCCTCACCGTTCATTAATTTTCGAGCCGTCAGATCTGCAGGCAGGTCCAACAATGCTTTTCGCACCTGCGGAAACTGTGCTTTAAATCGTTGTCCCAACTGTTTGGGCAAGGGATTAATATTGAAACTCACCGCTTCGCTGGCACTATCTAACAGGCTGACTTTTTTGACATTTAGCTCGTCTTTTAACAATTCCGCGTAATCATCCACAATATTCTGTTCTTCCAGATTTCCAATAACAAAAGTAGCTTCTGAAAGCGGTTGCCTGACCTTCAAGTTATCAGCATTGCGGGCGGCATGCCCCAATGAAGCCAACTTCATCACGATATTCATTTCCCGGTTTAATTTTTCATCGGTTTGCTCCGGGTCATAGCTGGGCCAATCAGCCAGATGAACTGATTGCGGCGCATCTGGATCAACGCTAAGCACAAGGTTTCTGTAAAGTGCATCTGCAAGAAAAGGCATGGTTGGCGCCAAAAGCAGCGCCAGGGTTTTTAGGGCCTCATACAAAGTTGTATAAGCAGCCGCTTTATCAGCATCGGATTCGGTCTTCCAGTAACGTCGTCGAGACCGGCGTAGGTACCAGTTGGAGAGCTGGGCAATAAATCTTTCAATCGGTCGGGTAGCCCCCAGAACATCGTAATGTTCATAGGCTTCGGTCACATCCTTAACGAGGGCATGCAAGGACGAAAGCAACCAGCGGTCAAGGTCACTGTATTCTGGTGCAATGGTCTGATCAGGCGACCATTGATCCAGGTTTGCATAAGTCACAAAAAAGGCATAGGTGTTCCACAAAGTTAACGTAAAATTACGCACCACCTCACCCACCAGTTCTTCAGAAAAGCGGCGTTCCTGGCCCGGGGGGCTGGCGGTGTATAAATACCAGCGCAAGGCATCTGCACCGTGTTTGTTGATCACATCCCAGGGTTCAACCACATTCCCACGAGATTTTGACATCTTGTGGCCGTCTTTGTCCAGGATTAACCCCAGACAGATCACATTTTTAAAGCTGTGGCTGTCAAACACCAGTGTGCTGATGGCGTGCAGGGTATAAAACCAGCCCCGGGTTTGATCTACGGCCTCACAGATGAAATCAGCCGGAAATTGCTCCTTGAATGTATTTTTATTTTCAAAGGGGTAATGCCACTGGCTCACCGGCATCGACCCCGAATCAAACCACACATCAATCAGTTCAACAACCCTGTTCATACGTCCATGGCATTCCGGACACTCAAAATGAACCTGGTCTACATAGGGTCGGTGGAGGTCCACATCGCTCAGGTCTCGACCTGCATAAGCGCTCATCTCTTCAACTGAACCCACGCACACCTGGTGGTGGCAGGAATCACATTCCCACACCGGCAACGGTGTGCCCCAATAACGCTCGCGCCCTAAGGCCCAGTCGACATTATTTTCCAGCCAGTTTCCAAACCGTCCGTTTTTAATGTATTCAGGATACCAGTTGATGTTTTCATTCAAGGCAACCAGGCGGTCCTTGAGCGCACTGGTGCGAATATACCAGGTTGGCCGTGCGTAGTAGAGCAGCGGTGTGGCGCAACGCCAGCAAAACGGATAAGTATGGACATAGGTATCAACTGAGAACATCAATCCCCGCTTTTGAAGTTCTTCGATGATCAGGGCATCGGCATCCTTGACCCACACTCCCGCCCATGGGCGCACGGCACTGATAAAACGCCCAGCGTCGTTCACTGTCATCAGAATCGGCAGATCATACTCAATAGACATCTGCATATCATCTTCACCAAATGCCGGCGCAATATGCACCAGGCCGGTACCATCCTCAATGGTCACAAAATCCGCCATGATCACATAATGGGCATCTTTCTCAACTGGCATAAAGGTGTACAAGGGTTGGTAATGTTTACCTTTAAGCTGTTTTCCTTTAAAGGTCTTAATTATTTTATAGTTAACTTCACCAAAAACGGTCTCCAACAGGGGCTTCGCCAGGATCAGGAACTCCTGCTCAGCGCCTTCGCCCAAAGCCACTTTTACATACTCCACGTCCGGATGAGCGGCTACAGCCACATTACCAGGCAGGGTCCACGGGGTGGTAGTCCACACCAGTAGAGATGTTTTTTCTTCATCTACCAGAGGCAGGCGCACAAAAACCGAAGGGTCGGTTGCCTGTTGATAGCCCTGAGCCACTTCATGATCCGACAGCGGCGTTCCGCAGCGTGGACAGTAAGGCACCACCTTAAACCCCTGATAGAGCAAGCCTTTATCCCAAATATTTTTTAGCAGCCACCATACCGATTCGATATACTCATTTTTATAGGTGACATACGCGTCATCCATATCAACCCAAAAGCCAATCCGATCCGTTAGCTTTTCCCAATCTTTGATATAAGCGAAAGCCGATTCCTTACAGAGCTGGTTGAATTTGGCAATGCCGTAATTTTCAATTTCTTGCTTATTGGTTAACCCCAGTTGTTTTTCCACCTCAATCTCAACTGGCAGGCCGTGCGTGTCCCACCCACCACGCCGAGAGATGTGATAACCCTGCATACATTTATAGCGCGGGAACATATCCTTAAACACCCGAGCCAGCACATGATGAACGCCGGGTTTGCCATTGGCCGTTGGCGGCCCTTCATAAAAAACATACTCTGGGCCACCCCGGCGAGCGTCCATGGATGCATGAAAAATATCATTTTTTTGCCAGAAACGCTGGATCTCTGATTCCAAAAAATTAATGTTCAATCGCGGCGAAACAGGTTCAAACATCAGTCCTCCAAAAAGTTCTTTCTTAAAAAACAACTCGTCCCAATTCAGGGACGAGCAAAAACCCGCGGTACCACCCTGGTTCTCACAAATTTATGAGCACCTCGTTCAGCTTCATCGATGATTGATAAAACCGCAAATTGATAACAGAGTGTGACTCTGGCGCACTTACTTGTCCGCAAGGAGGTTCAGTTTGCAGCTCCGGAAGGATTTTCCATGGTCATGACTTCCCGGCTTTCACCTACCCGAGATCGCTGTCAGCCAGCGGACCCTGTACTCGTTTCCATCAAGGCCTGTATTCCATTTTACGACTTCTGTATTATGCCACAAGTGCGGCCGCAGGTCAATTCAAACTTGCCGCTTTTATGTTGGCAAGCTTCACATCAAGCGCCATATTATGCTCAATCTTTTATGCCAATGAAAACATATCCAGAAAATACACAATAAAAAAAAGCCCCGTCGGGGCTTTTGCTTAGGGTGCCTGATGGGGGTCGAACCCACGACCTCCTCATCCACAGTGAGGCGCTCCACCATTGAGCTACAGGCACCAAGTGAACGTCAACAATTCTATCACATCAGAACTAACTTAGCAAGAATTTTCCAAGCTGATCCAGCAGCATCTCCCGCTTGACGGTAACTTGTTCCCGTGTCTTCAGGTGTTTAAGGGCAACTGAGCCGGTTTCAATCTCATCCGGCCCGAGGACCACGACAATAGGAATACCTAATTTATCAGCAAATCTAAATTGCTTTCCCAGCTTATCCGCTTCAGGATAAAATACCACCCGGTAACCCGCATTTCTGATCTCGGTTGCCAGGCGCAAAGATTCAGAAACCCTCTCATCATCAAAGACGGTAACCAACACCTGGGCCTGATCACCCAGACCTTCGGGGATCGCTTCCGCATCGCGCAGCGCCAATTCGATGACCACATCGCCCATTGCAAAACCAACGCCAGGCAAAGGGTCGCCGCCCACGGCTGCCACCAGATTATCGTAACGTCCCCCACCAAGGATCGACCTAGATTTTCCGCCGGTCTCGAAGGCTTCAAAAACAGTTCCAGTGTAATAATCCAAACCCCGAAACACCTTCGGGTTGAATTCAACATAGTCCGCCACGCCATAAATTTCGATAAGCTTGAACAATTCAACCAGCTCGGGCGAGTCGTGCCATAGTAAATCATTTTCAACCAGTTTTAAAAGTCCATCTGCCTGCTCTTTACTCAATCCACCATCGGTTGCATAGACGTGCCATTCGTTAACACGCATCTTTTCCATCCGATCCACCATTCGGAACACAGTTGGTTTGAGCTCATTTTGGATCGACAGCTCAGAAAATGCCCGATCCATTAGCCGACGATTGTTAACGTAAACCCGCACCTGTTCCGGCGAGAAGCCTATCTCTTTTAAAAACATAGCTGCAATCGTCACAATTTCCGCATCTGCAGCGATGGCTTTTGTGCCAATTAAATCGATGTTCCATTGATAAAACTCGCGAGTACGGCCCCTTTGTGGCTTTTCATAGCGCCAAAAGGGTCCAATTGACCACCAGCGCAATGGATAAACCAGGTTGTACTGCTGCTGAGCCACCATCCGGGCCAATGTTGGTGTTAATTCGGGGCGCAAAGTCAATAAATCATCGCCCGGCGTAGAAAAAACAAACGCTTGCTCCTTGACCAATTCCTCACCAGATTTGGCTGCATACAAATCAATAAATTCAAGGCAAGGCCCTTCATATTCCTCATAGCCAAACAGGGTTGAAATCTCACGAATTTTATCAAAAATCCAGCGCCTGACCGCCATGTTTTCTGGATAAAAATCTCGTGTTCCTTTTACACTTCGGATTATTTCTGCCATTTTTCCTCGTTCTCAGCGATGTTAATAACCTAACCACGGTTTATTTTACTCTATCTTCATCGATAAGAATTTCTGTGGTAAAGTTAGCCTTGTTATTGGGTTAAAATAGTAATAAAGAAATCAATAAATTAATAAAAGGAAACTATGAAAATCACAGAAATGATCGAGTTGCTCAACGGCACACTGTTGACGGAGCAATCTTCGAGCAGCGTTGTCATTAAAGGGGCTATGGGAGCAGACCTGATGAGCGATGTCCTGGCATCCATCAAGCCAGAAGCGGCATTGTTAACCGGTCTTTGTAACCCCCAGGTCATTCGGACAGCGATTATTGCCGACATCCACGCCATCATTTTTGTCCGTGGCAAGCAACCCGATATAGAAACACTCGAACTGGCTAATGATGAAAATATTCCTTTAATCGTCACAGCGTATGGCTTATTTGAAGCCTGTGGAATCCTTTATCGAGCGGGTTTGAAAAGTTATGAGATGCAACCCCATTAAGCTTGCCGATAACAAAAAGTGAGGCACGATGGCCGAGACGAAACCAATCATAACCGATGAATATGCAGAAAGCATTACCAGGGCCGAAGAGCTGGCCTATGAGCTGCGCATTCGGGAGGTAATGACAAAAGATGTCTATTGCATCAACCCCGACACGGAAATGGAAACTGCCTTAGATACCTTTCAGAAAAGAAGGTTTTCTGGTGCACCAGTTACCTGTGATGGCGAACTGATCGGCATAATCAGCATTGAAGACCTGATTCGCGCCTTAAGAAAAAATAATCTTAATGCGAAAGTGCGCGAATACATGACCACCTCCCCAACCACTGTGAATGAATACGATCCAGTCGTTGAAGCACTCAAGACTTTCTCACGCACGCATTTTGGGCGCCTGCCCGTACTGAATGAAGATCAACAATTGGTTGGCATCCTCACCAAGGGTGACATATCCAACGGGCTTCTAAACGCGCTTCAACGCGATTACCATAAAGAAGAACTTATTCGTTATCGAGCCAGTCATCTCTTTGAAGATATTGTCTCAGGCCGAACCAGCCTGATCCTGCGCTATGAAATTCGTAAGGGCGATTTCATCCATGGTGGCAATGCCTCCAGCAAGATCAAACGCGCTTTATTACGCTTGGGTGCCACGCCCCAACTGGCCAGACGTTGTGGGATTGCAGTTTATGAAGCAGAAATGAACCTGATCATTCACACAAACCACGGCGGCACATTGCGGATTGAAATCGAGCCGCACAGGATTACCATGGAGGCTTACGATGATGGCCCAGGGATTGAAGATATCGATATGGCCATGCAAACCGGATATTCAACCGCCACCCACGAAATCCGTGAAATGGGCTTCGGCGCTGGAATGGGTTTGGTGAATATCAAACGCTGTGTTGATGAAATGCGGCTAATTTCATCTAAAGAGCGCGGCACAAATTTGTTTATGATCATGTACCTGAACAACACCACGTAGAAATACGCCGTGGGAAACATATTTATCTAAATCCAAGGAAATGAGGGAACAATGCACTTAGATGAAATCATTCAAAAGCTGGATTTGAAAGTCCTCTCTGAACCGGTTGATTTTTCAGCCATCTCGGTCAGCAGTGGCTATTGCTCCGACCTGCTCAGTTGTGTAATGACCGGTGCCGAGCCCAACGGCTTGTGGATCACGCTCATGGCCCACGGCAATATTGTCGCCGTGGCCGCCCTTTTAGACCTGGCAGCCATTATCGTTACAGAAAATGCCCAGCCAGACGTTGAAACAATCGAAAAAGCCAAGGAAAAAGGGGTCGTCATTCTTTCAACAGAGGCCTCAAATTATCAAACAATCGGCCAGCTTTGGGAGTTGGGTCTGCGGGCTTCTCGGGGACAACCCCACTAAAATAATGCTCTTAAAAAATTACCGGTCTGAATTGCACATCCACACGGTACTTTCTCCTTGTGCAGACATTGAGATGATCCCGCCCTTAATTGTACAAACTGCGCTTGAGCAAGAGATCAACTTGATTGCGATCACAGATCATAACGCCAGTGATAACGTCGGCGCAGTGATTGAAGCCGCTCAAGGCTCAGACCTGATCGTCTTCCCAGGCATAGAGTTACAAACACAAGAAGATGTTCACGTCCTTTGTCTTTTTGATACACTGGAGCAATTATCGGATTTCCAATCTCTAGTTGATAAAAACCTCCCCAGTTTGCAAAATAATATTGAATATTTCGGAGAGCAATTTATCGTTGATGCGACGGGAGATTTTTTAGACCGTAAACAACAACTCCTAATTACGGGTACATATCTCAGTTTCAATAAAGCCTTTCAAGCTGTAACTGATTTGGGCGGTCTATTTATTCCTGCGCATGTCAACCGAAAGATGTTCGGTCTTTATTACCATTTAGGCTTCGTGCCTCCTGACTTGCCAATTGAAGCCCTTGAATTATCTCGACACATCACAGTTGAACAAGCCTGGAAAGAATACCCTCAAACCAGGAACTACCCACTGATCCAAAGCGGGGATGTGCATTACCTGGCTGATTTTTTAGGCGTCAACCAATTTTTACTGGATGCCCCAACAATTGCTGAGTTAAAACTCGCATTTAAAGGTGAAAAAGGAAGACGTTTCGAAATTTCCTCCTCTCTTGATAATCCTCTACAGAAAATATGACATTTGTGCATTGACCGGAATTCAAAGGCAGATTACACTACTTTGTGGTAAATTTCACAATCAATATCAACTCATTTATTCGAGTTGATGCTAATTTGGAGAATAGATATCAATGCTGAATACTTTTGAAAAAATACCTGCACATGATCCCCTTGCCAATCCCGAGCAACGCGCCATGATCGACCAAATTCTCGAAGAGAATAAAAGTCTTGTCGGTGCAACCATGGTCGTGCTAAACGAATTGCAGGAAAAAATCGGCTTTATTTCGCCGGCAATGCAAGCTTATGTCGCCGAAAAACTCGGTGAACCCATCAGCCGCATCCATGGGGTTGTGTCTTTTTATTCGTTTTTTACCACAACGCCACGCGGTAAACACACGATAAAATTCTGTGTGGGCACTGCATGTTACGTCAGCGGTATCAACCAGATTATCGACAAAGCCAAACAAATTCTGGGCATCGAGCCTGGAGAAACCACTGAAGATGGCCTGATCACCCTGGAACTGTGTCGGTGCGTTGGTGCATGCAGTCAAGCGCCCGTTGTCGTCGTTGATGACAACGTTCATGGTCGTGTGCAGCCAAACAGATTTCCAAGGGTCATTCAAGACATCATAAAAAACGAGAGCGAATAGTTGAGAGAGCTTTGCCTGCATATACTCGATATCGCGGCAAATAGCGTCTCCGCCGGTGCTGACAGAGTCAGCATCTCAATCGATGAGAATCTTCAGGACGACTTGCTCACTATTCAAGTTGAAGATAACGGTAAAGGTATGAGCGCAGAAACAGTAGAAAGTATCATCGACCCATTTACAACCAGCCGGACCGAAAGAAATGTTGGTCTCGGTATACCTTTACTAAAACACGCGGCTGAATCTTGTGATGGATGGCTTTCAATCAAATCTAAATTGGGAGAAGGCACCCAAATCACCGTTCAATTTAAACACAGTCATATTGATAGAATGCCGTTAGGAAATATCGCAGATACATTATCAACCCTTGTACTGGGCACCCCAGACATTAACTGGGTTTTCACTGTGAAAAGGAATGAAAAGGAGTTCTCTTTTGATGACCAAGAGATCAAAAGGGAATTGGGTGGGGTTTCAATTACTGAACCCGAAGTGATTCGTTTCATTCGTTCTTATTTTGTTGAAAGTATTCAGGAAGTTCAAGACGATAAAGGAGAAAGTAGACATGCCAGTCATTAAATCACTTGATGATTTGAAACGCATTAGGGAAGAAGCCTTAAAAAAACAGGAATTAAAATCACAGTCCGGTAAAACAGAAATCATCGTGGGAATGGGCACAGTCGGGATCGCTGCAGGTGCACGAGAAACACTCAAAGCAATCCTTGATTACATAGACCATAACAACCTGGAAAATATTATTATTCGTCAAACCGGAAATATTGGGATTGATTCATTTGAACCGGTGGTGCAGGTGATCCTTCCCGAGGCAGAAAAGGTGACCTATGGATTAGTCACCCCTGAAATCGCAAAACACATCATGGAAGAACATGTTGTCAAAGGCAACATTTGTACTGATTACACAGTAAAAAGTTAAACGGCTTCAAACGCTTTTTTACTGACAAATCATTTTTAAGATTAAGATAAAAGGATTACTATGGCTTTTTACAGATCGACTGTGCTGGTTTCCGTTGACCCGGTATGCATAGAGAAGGGCGCGTACGAATTAATCGACAGCTTGCAAGATGAGTTAATCAAACAAGGATTAATTGACGAGGTACAAATCCTGGAAACCACCCGTTTAGGTGACCCCCAGGTCTACGGGCCTGATTTGACAATTTACCCCGAAGGAACGCATTACACCAACCTGACTTATTATGATATCCCCCGTCTGGTGGAAGAGCACTTCATTAAAGGCCGTATTTTGAAACAATACGCAGCAGTAATGACAGATGCCATCGACGAGGAGCTCACCGCTCCAAAAACAAAAGAGATTCGGGTGGTGCTTCAGAACATTGGCGAGATTGATCCACGCAATATCGAGGACTATTTCGCTTTTGATGGCTACATGGCACTTGGCAAAGTATTAACTGAAATGAGCCCCGATGATGTCATCCAGGAAATACTGGATGCAAAATTGCGCGGGCGCGGTGGTGCCGGCTTTCCAACGGGTTTGAAATGGCGGTTTGCAAAACAAGCCGAAGGTGACGTTAAGTACATCATCTGTAATGCAGATGAGGGAGACCCCGGGGCTTTTATGAACCGTCGTGTTTTGGAGGGTGATCCGCATTCGGTTATTGAGGGCATGATTATCGCAGCCTATGCTGTTGGCTCAAGTCAGGGCTACATCTACTGTCGTGCTGAGTATCCCATTGCCGTCAGCACTTTGAACCTGGCAATTAAGCAGGCGCGCTCCTTTGGTTTGCTCGGAAAAAACATTTTGGGGACAGACTTCAGCTTCGATCTGGAAGTGCGGGTGGGCGCCGGTGCCTTTGTTTGTGGTGAAGAAACAGCATTACTGGCATCGATTGAAGGCAAGCGTGGCGAACCACGCGCCAGGCCACCTTTCCCAGCGGTAAAGGGTTTGTGGGGCAAGCCGACCAATATCAACAACGTTGAAACCTATGCTAACGTTCCACGAATTATTTTAAAAGGTGCGGAATGGTTTTCTAGCATGGGTACCGAAAAAAGTAAGGGCACCAAAACATTTGCCTTGGCTGGTGATGTCAATAATACCGGCTTGATTGAAGTTCCCTTTGGAATCGCCTTAAGAGAGATCAGCTATGATGTTGGTGGCGGAATTAAAGGTAATAAAAAATTCAAGGCGGTCCAAACTGGCGGGCCTATGGGCGGATGTTTGCCTGAAAGTTATCTGGATCTTCCTGTTGACTATGAAACGCTGGGTGAAGCTGGGTCAATCATGGGGTCGGGTGGAATGATCGTTATGGATGAAGACACCTGTATGGTTGATATTGCACGCTTCTTTATGGAATTTACCCAAGATGAATCCTGTGGCAAATGCGTACCCTGTCGAGTCGGGACGCATCGCCTGCTTGAAATCCTTGAAGGGATTTGCGACGGGCATGGTACTGAAGAAGACCTTGAAGAATTGCAAGAGCTTAGCGATCAAATTCGCAAAAATAGCCTTTGTGGGCTTGGGCAGGGTGCACCAAACCCTGTTGTTTCCACTTTAAAGCATTTTATGGATGAATACAAAGCACACATCTACGAAAAAAGATGCCCGGCAAAGGTCTGTCGTTCCTTAATCACCTTTGAGATTTTAGACGGCCCCTGTACCGGCTGTACAGTCTGCGCTCGCAACTGTCCAGTTAATGCAATTTCTGGTGAACGCAAAGAAACCCACGTCATTGACCAGGACGCTTGTATAAAATGTGGAATTTGTTACCAAGTTTGTCAGTTTGATGCAATCCAGATCACTTAAAGTATCCAACGGAGGAGAAAGATATGGTATCTGATCAAATTAAAGAGACAGAGCAATTAGAAGATATCCGCGAAATTGTCGAGAAAATTGGCTCAACGCGTGCAGACCTCATCCCTGTTCTGCAAGAGATCACTAATAAATTTGGGTATATTTCTCAACTTGCCATTAAAGAATTGTCCGACTTGATGAGCTTACCCACAAAAGAGATTTTATCTGTCGCAACTTTTTACCGGATGCTTTCCACGCAACCGCGCGGAGAACATATCATTCAGTTTTGTGAAAGTGCTCCCTGTCATGTGGTGGGCGGCAGAGAGGTCTTTTCAGCGCTTCAAGACGCATTAGGCCTTGAACCCGGTCAAACAAGCGCTGACAATAAATGGACCTTGCTGACAACAAGCTGCCTGGGTGTTTGTGGCATTGGTCCTGTAATTTTAGTTGATACAGACATGTATGGAAATGTCACCTCCGACCAGGTGAAGAATATTCTCAGCCGGTACGATTAGGAGAAATGATATTATGACAGTGCGATCAATGATACTTATTTCCAATGATCCTGAAAGCAGGATCCGTGGATCAGAAAAGCTATTTTCTGAATTCCAACAACAACTCGCCCATTATGACTTGGCTGATGAGGTATCTCTCACCCTGGCAACTGATTTAGGTTCCAGCTATGCATCACCGCTGGTAATCGTTTACCCCGAGGCTGTGATTTATGGTCCCATTACGGTTGCAGATGTTCCTTATATCGTCAAAGAACACCTCTACAAAGGGCGCATTGTGGATGAAAAGCGAGCCCCTGTCCATGAGTTATCTGGAAAAGTGGCCTGGCTCTCAGCACGAGAGGGAACGCTCCCGGCTGAAAACCGGGTTGTATTGAAAAATGTTGGGGTAATTGACGCTGAAGATATTGAAGACTATATTGCCAATGAAGGCTACCAGGCCCTTGGCATGGCACTTGAAATGTCGCCGGATGAGCTCATTGATCTGATTAAAGCTTCTGGTTTACTGGGTCGTGGTGGTGCCGGTTTCCCTGCAGGTTTAAAATGGAGCTTTGTAAAAAATACGGATAGCGATAAAAAATATGTGATCTGCAACGCCGACGAAAGTGAACCGGGCACCTTCAAAGACCGGGTGGTTCTTGAAGGCGATCCTCATGCCATCCTTGAAGCGATGTTGATCTCCGCCTATGCAGTTGGCGCGGATGAGGGTTACATTTACATTCGGGGTGAATACCAACTGGCTATTGAGCGAATGGAGACCGCCATCCAACAGGCCGAGCAATACGGCTTTCTGGGTGAGAATATTTTTGGTTCAGAGCTTAGCTTTAAAGTGCATGTTCATGCCGGCGCGGGTGCCTATATCTGCGGTGAGGAAACTGCACTCATTGAATCAATTGAAGGTAAGCGCGGTGAGCCTCGCAACAGGCCGCCCTACCCCACAACCTTTGGACTATGGGGAAAACCCACCCTGATTAACAATGTGGAGACCTTTGCCAACATCCCGCCCATCATCAGAAACGGTTCGGATTGGTATCGCAGCCTTGGAACGGCCTCGAGCCCCGGAACCAAGGTGTATACCATCCTGGGTAATGTCAATGTTACCGAGCTGATTGAAGTTCCCATGGGCATAACCTTGCGTGAAGTCATCACAATTTACGCCAAAGGGATGAAAAGCGGCAGTTTTAAAATGGCCCAAACTGGTGGCTCCAGCGGTTCCATCATTCCGGCAAGTTTGCAAGATACCCCAATGGACTTTGATTCCTACAACAAAACAGGTGTCTCCCTCGGCTCCTGAGCGTTGTTGATCTGTAATGATGAGGTTTGCATCGTGGACCTTGCCAGGGTGTTAATCAACTTCTTCAGAGTTGAAAGCTGTGGCAAATGTACGCCCTGCCGGATTGGAACAAAAAGAGCCCACGACCTTTTGGAGGGCATCTCAAGGGGTAAAGGAACGCTCGAAGATCTGGACAGTTTACAGGCGTTAAGCCAGGAATTACTCGAGCTCTCGAATTGCGGACTCGGACAAACTGCCGGCACACCTATCAAAGATATGCTGGCCTATTTCCGCGCCGAAGTGGAAGCTCACATTCGCCTGGGTATTTGCCCTGTTGGTGTATGCCCAATGCATGATTGAACAGTTTTTAAAACACAAAACAATAATTGAGCGAATCAGTTATTTTTATCAATTAGAAATACTGAAGGTGTCTTCAGAAATATTTGGAAGGAAGCAACATGACAAAATTAACAATTAACGGCATTGAGATTGAAGCTGAAAGTAATTGGACGATTTTAAAAGCAGCCGAGCACGCTGATATCACAATTCCAACGCTGTGCTATCATAAAGATCTTTCGCCGACAGGTGCCTGTCGGATGTGCTTGGTTTCTGTCAAAGGTGCAAAAGGATTGGTAACAGCCTGCACAACCCCCGTCTCCGAAGGGATGGAAATTCAAACAGAGAATGAGGCTTTGACCTCTTCCCGCCAATCTGTGCTTAAACTACTTCTCAGCGTTTATCATGACAAGGGTTACAAACCAGATGAGACGGATAATGAATTGTTTCAATGGGCTCGTCATTACGGATTGGACCCTTATGCGTTTATGTCCTCAAAAGCCCGTTATGAAGTTGATTCCGACCCTAATCCATTCATTTTTGTTGACATGAATAAGTGCATCCTATGCACTCGTTGTGTCAGAGCATGTTCAGAAATTCAGGGGCGCTTTGTTTGGGGTGTTTCTGAGAGGGGGTTCGATTCACGAATTGTTGCGGGTATGGATGAAGACATGCTCGATGCTCGATGTGAATCTTGCGGCGCTTGTGTCGCTTATTGCCCAACCGGGGCGCTATCGTTGAAACCCACCATCAACATTGGGCCAGCTGAAAAGAAAGTTACCACCACCTGTAATTACTGTGGCGTTGGCTGTCAATTCGATTTGAACGTAATTGACGATAAAGTCGTTCGCGTCACTTCTAACCCAGCTGCACCAGCCAATGGCATGCACCTGTGTGTTAAAGGTCGTTTTGGTTTTTCTTTTGTCCACCATTCTGATCGGCTCACCAAACCTTTGGTACGTGAATATCTTCTGAAGGGCGAAGCCCGCCCTGCCAATAAAGCTGACCGTGGCAATTGGGTTGAAACATCCTGGGACACAGCCCTCGATATTGTTGCCGACAAGCTGGTAGCTGCTCGAGATACCTTTGGCCCAGATAGCGTCGGCGTGCTTTCATCTGCTAAATGTACCAATGAAGAAAATTACTTGATGAACAAATTTGGACGACAAGTAATTGGCACAAATAACGTCGATCACTGTGCACGATTATGCCATTCAAGCACTGTTGCCGGCCTTGCGACCGCCCTGGGTTCGGGCGCTATGACCAATCCGATGAACGACATTTACGAAAATGCAAACTCAATCCTGGTTATTGGTTCAAACACAACTGAACAGCACCCGGTTTTTGGTGCAAAGATGCGACAGGCCGTGTTAAACCGCAATGTACAGCTTGTTGTGGCAGATCCGCGCCGAATTGAGCTATGTGAATTTGCTGTGATGCATATTCAACAAAAGCCTGGTACGGATATCGCCCTAATTAACGGCCTCGTGAATATCATTCTCGAAAAAGGGTATGAAGACAAGTCTTTCATTGAAGAACGTACCGAAAATTTTGACGACTTTGTAGAGAACATCAAAAAGTATCCGCCGGAAAAAGTCTCTCAAATAACGGGCGTCCCAGTTTCTCAACTTTATCAAGCCGTGGAAATCATGGTAAAGAACGCCCCACTAGCCGTCTTTTGGGCGATGGGCATCACCCAACATACTGTTGGGGTGCATAATGTTTTTGCTCTTGCAGATCTCCAGATGGTGTTAGGTAACTTTGGAATTCCTGGTAGTGGTGTCAACCCCTTGCGAGGACAGAATAACGTTCAGGGTGCTTGTGATATGGGTTGTTTAGTGAATGTATATCCTGGTTACCAGGCTGTAACCGTAGAAGCTGCCCAACAAAAGTTTGAAGCAGCCTGGGGTACCACCCTTTCGAACAAGGTCGGAAGAACTGTAACTGAATTAATTCCCGACGTCATCGAGGGAAAAACTAAAGCGCTTTACATTCTGGGTGAAAATCCAGCTATGACCGACCCTGACTCAAACCACGTTCGCCATTGCCTTGAAGAATTGGATTTCATGGTTTTGCAAGATATCTTCCCCACCGAAACATCCGCTTATGCAGATGTACTCCTGCCGGGTGTGACCTTTGCTGAAAAGACTGGCACATATACAAACACGGAACGGAAAGTTCAGATGGTACGTCAAGCAATTTCTGAGCGTGGAGATGCAAGGCAGGATTGGGAAATCACCGCTGTTATCGCTAAAAAGGTGATCGCCCGCGGTGGACGAGAGATCAATGAAGCCCCTTATTCCTCATGGGATTACGCTGACTCCGGCGAAATTATGGCAGAAGTTGCAGCACTGACTCCCAGCTACGGTGGAATTTCACACCAACGTCTGAATGCTGGTGAAGTGCTATGCTGGCCATGCCCCGATCCAACCCACCCTGGCACACCCATTTTGCACATTGGCAAATTTACACGCGGCAAAGGTAACCTCATTCCAGCAATCCATGTTGATCCATCCGAACTGCCTGATAAGGATTACCCCATGATGCTGACGACTGGACGTGTGATTTACCATTGGCACAGTGGCGAACAAACCCGGCGTGTGAAAGAACTGCTTGAAATTTACGGTGAAGCATTGATTGAAATTTCACCAGAGGATGCCGCCGTCATCGGATTAAATGAGGAAATAAACAAAGTCAAAGTAACCTCTCGTAGAGGAGAGATCATTGCCCATGCCTGGGTAACCAATCGCGTTCCCGAAGGGCTGATTTATGGAAACTTCCATTTCCCTGAATCCAACATTAATTACCTGACCAAGGCAGCATTAGATCCAATTGCAAAAATCCCGGAATACAAGGTCAGTGCTGTGAAAATTGTGGCTGTCTAATTTACCCTTTCCTGAAATGAAAAACCCCATCGTTTTTAATGGGGTTTTTCATTTTAATTCGCTTCAATGATTTTTTCTGCTTTTAAGAAATCATCTTTTGTGTTCACGTTAAGAAACGCCAACCCGCTCGGATCTAATTCACGATATAAAAGAAAATCCAATTCAATCACTTTCACATGCGGGAGCCAGGAGACTAGGCGCCTTTGATCCAGCGAGATTGCATGATAAATAGCTTTTTTGCAGGTGTCTCGCCGGTAAACAGCATGCAATGGTTCATAAAAATCCGGGCCTGTTTTTGGAATGGCTACATCCGCATCACTGTTGGCTAATAACTCCAGGCCTTTCTTTAAAATTGCTGTGTTTACAAAGGGCAAATCGCAGGCGACCACAGCAACATAATCGTTGCTGCTGACGTCCATAGCAGTATACAGCCCACCAATGGCACCTTTATCAGGTATCGAATCAATAACTGCCTTTTCCCCCAGAAACGTAAAACTGGCAATATCATTTGTTACGATAAACAATTCTTCAGCAATCGGCTTCACTCGTTCAAGCACTCTTTGAATCAGTGGTTTTCCTGATAGCAACATAAGCGCTTTATTTTCACCCATCCTGATCGATTTTCCGCCAGCTTGAATTACAACGCTCAGGGGGTCTAATTTTTGCTCTTTATATTTTTCCATATTAAGTCAATTGTTTATTATAATGGGTAAAATGCATTTAATCACACCTTGCTTCATCAAGGTATAGCCTCTTTTGATTCAACCACAAAAAATTAATCAAAAAACATATTTAACCCATCATTAATATTATGAAAAAGAACAATATCAATAAAAACACAAGTGAAAAACTGAATACATGGAAATATGTACCTGGAAATAATGCGTTTACGCAAGAAAATATGGAAATAATCTTTGAGCAATCCGTAGATTTAGTGCTCAATGGTACGCATTTATTATCTTTCTTTTGTTCCCCGATTGATCTTAAAGCCCTTGCAATTGGTTTCCTTTGGAATGAGAACATAATATACAGCCTGGATGATATTTTAAATCTGACAATGCGTTCAAATCACTCTCAAATTAATGTTTCTGTAGCCAGTTCTAATAATCAGCAGCAAAGCCTCATGAGAACATCATCGGGGATAACCATCTCTCGTGATAGTGAAATAATTCATGAAAAACGCCCTTTCAAAATCAACCCAGAAACGCTCATCCAGCTCTATGAAGAATTTTCATCGCAACAGAAATTGCACAAAACTGCCGGCGGGTATCACAGTGCGGCGTTAAGCGATGGCAAAATGGTTAACATCATCGTAGAAGATTTAGGAAGGCACAATTGCCTGGACAAAATTTCTGGAAAGTTTCTTTTGGAAGGAAAGCCTTTCACACCCCAACTGATTCTTCTTTCTGGAAGAATTAGTTCTGAGATGATTAATAAAGCCCTCAGATTGGAGGCTCCACTTATTGTAACAAGGACAACACCTACCGTGCAGGCGGTTGAAATTGCAAACTCAAACGGCATAACAATAATTGGCTACTTGAGAGCTAACCAGTTTTCAGTCTTTACTCATCCTGAAAGGATCCTGTTTCAGCATTGACACATACAAAACGAAGGGGGAAAGGTTTTCAATTCATGGCACAATCAGCACGCAAAAAGCCTTTTACCCGAAAGGGTAACAATAATTATTAGAAATAGCTTCAAACGAAGTCTCGCAGCGCGTGATTCTTGTCACACAAGGTCAATGACATAATACAATTTTATTTTTCTAAATTCTCAAGTACTTTTATACTATATCTTGTCGGTTCATTGTTCTAGGCCTTAGCATGTACAATCAAGTTGATATAGCAACCGCGATTAATTCTATCCCCTGGTTTTTTAATCTTTCTCAAGGGAGCATTAATCGGTTATGTTCCATCGCCAGTGTAGTTTCTTTTCAGTCTGGGCATGTTATTTTTAACGAAGGTGAACAGCATCCCAATTTCTATATTATCTTAATTGGAAAAGTGCGCTTAGAAAGTTATATTCCCGGACGTGGATTAATGCCTTTATTCACCGCAGAGGCTTTGGATGTGGTTGGCTGGTCAAGTCTAACCCCAGTCGTTCGCCAGACGACCTGTACTGCAATTGTTGAATCAACAACTAATTTGCTCAGGTTCAATGCAAAAGCTTTGACGGCCTGCTGTGAAGAAGATTGTGATTTAGGTTTTGTAATCATGCGAAGATTGACCAATATCGTTGCCTCTCGCCTGCTTGCCCACCGTTTGAACTTGTTAGAAATTATTTCGTGCCATAAATGATTATTGAATAATCGTTCTTTATTTCAGAATAATAGAATTCTCAAGCCATGCACGAACTCGCAGTTACAGAAAGCGTCCTTGAAATCGCCTGCAGACATGCCGTAAAAGCAAACGCGGTGCGGGTGACTGATATTCATCTGATGATTGGCCGCCTGTCCAGCATCGTGGATGATTCGGTTCAATTTTACTGGGATTTGATCAGTAAAGGTACACTATGCGAAAACGCTAAATTACATTTTAAGCGCATACCAGCAACGATGCTGTGTCTTGATTGCCAGCATCAATATCAACTTGCCGGGGAATTGACACCTTGCCCTAAGTGCAACAGCTCCCGGGTGCGGGTGCTTTCAGGGGACGAGTTCCATCTGGAAAGTATAGAAATTGAAAGGTAACATGACAGAAAAACGTATTACGATTGTAGAAAAAATTCTTGATGCTAATGATCGTTTGGCGAGTGAAAATCGCCGTCGGTTGAACGAGAACACTATTTTTGCAATCAATTTAATGGCATCACCTGGCGCAGGTAAGACCAGCTTAATCCTTGCGACCATCCATGCTTTGCTTGACCAATCTGTACCCATTGGCGTCATAGAAGGCGACACCGCCCCAGTGACCATCGATGCTGATAAGATCAGTGCCGTTGGCATGCCGGTCGTCCAAATCAACACCGGCGGTGAGTGCCACCTTGATGCCGTAATGGTTGAAAATGCGCTCGATCAGTTGCCATTAGCAACACTTGACCTGGTCATCGTTGAAAATGTTGGAAACTTGATCTGCCCTGCCGCTTTCAAACTGGGTACCCATAGCAACGTCCTGATTGCTAGTGTCCCCGAAGGAGACGATAAGCCATATAAGTACCCAAACATCTATCGCGGCCTGGACGTTCTGATCATCAATAAAATTGATCTATTACCCTATCTTGACTTTGACATGGATTATTTTCGTCAGGGGGTTGAAATGCTCAACCCCGGGCTTAAAACCTTTGCGCTGTCTTGCAAGACTGGAGAAGGCCTCGAGGCTTGGCTGTCCTGGTTACAAGCAACCAAGCCATCTTGACCAGTATGATCCATTTCAGCTATTTTATTTGCGTCCAAGAATAGCCAGGGGTGGGCCTTTGGCTATCTATTTCTCAACTATACGAAATGCGCCTTCATTTTTCTTATCAGCAGAGATACTCCTTAACAAGCAGGTTTTAATCTGCTCGTCCACCACGTCACACCCTCGAACGATGCGTGTATTGCATTCGGTCAGGTTTTTCTACACACAGGGTTTGGAACAACTCGGATGGTAGCAATGCTTTCGGGCAAACTATTTACCCGGGATTTATTAACCTTCCCTCTCTTGACCGAACTCGTCTGAATTTGTTATACTTACCAGCGGTAAACTAGGAACTTAAAGGATCGATATGAAAATTTCATTTCAAGAAACAACCAACGATTTACTCACCAGGATTAACATTCATGATGCGTATGGTTCAAAAGACATTGATCGATGGATGTTAGAAGTGCTCCCCTTGAAACAGGGGATGAGTATCCTCGATATTGGTTGTGGCGCCGGTAAGCAATGTTTTTCATATCTGGCACACTTAAATGGCAAGGCGGCCATTACCGGCACTGACATCTCAGAAGAATTACTTGAAAAAGCAGTTGAGGAGAATAAAAAACTTGGCGCCCGGATCACTTTTCAAGCAATGGACTTCAACAAAACCTTCCCTTTTCCAGATGAAGTTTTTGATCTCACCTCTTGTTCCTTTGCAATATATTACGCTGAAGATATCCCCTTCACAATCCAAGAAATTCACCGTGTTCTCCGGTCAGGCGGATATTTATTCACCACCGGCCCTATGCCTGAAAACAAGCAAATGTTCTATACCATCATCCGTGAAGCCACCCGTCGCGAGATCCCGCCGATGCCGGGCAGTTCACGCTATGCTTCCGAAATCCTGGACACCATAAAAAAGCAGTTTTCCGAGGTAAATTTACACATTTTCAAAAACCCTCTCACTTTCCCAGCGGTGAAACCATTTATTGATTACACCCGTGCATCACTTTCAGAAGATCGCTTGCTTTGGAATACTTTTTTTGAGACAAAGTCAGATTTTGAGCAGATCATGGCAAATATCACTGCAGTGGCGGAAAAATGGTTTCAACGTGATGGCAAGCTGGTAATGACCAAAGTTGTGGGCGGTATCCTAGCAAAAAAGTAGGCTTACATGAATCAAAATATGACATTTTTTGGCGAAACCGTCCTGTGCATCGGCGCACATCCCGATGATATCGAATTGGGATGCGGCGCGCTGATTGCTGATATCGTTGATCAGACTCGTGTTGTTTGCGTCACCCTGTCGGACAACCAGAAAAACCCTTTACTTACCAATCTTGTCGCGGAGCACCACGCCAGTATGGATATCCTGGGCGTTTCGCCAGAGAATGTAATCTTACATGAATTTACAACCAGGCGGTTAAAAGCCGTCCGCCAGGAAATCCTTGAAGTGATGATCGACCTTAAAAAACACTACCGTCCTGAAGTGGTCTTTGTGCACACTGCCAAAGACATTCATCAGGACCATCAAACAGTTACCGAAGAAGCGTTGCGCGCCTATAGAGGTACAACCTTGTTAGGATATGATGTTTTACGCTCTTCATATGGCTTTTTTCCAGATTTTCTTGTCGAAGTTTCTCTACAAGGGCTTGAGACGAAAGTGCAAGCCCTAAAAGCCTATCAAACCTATTCAGATAAATATTATTTTGACGAAGAAATTATTCGTGCCACAGCACTCCGTCACGGTGCTTTAGCTGAAAGGCCCTGCGCCGAGGGTTTTGACATCCTCAGGATTGTTGGGCAATTTGGTAAGTTTTAAGGTTTTCCCAAACAAAAACGACTGAGAAATGTAGTGCACCCCGTTTGTTGGACGGAAATCAGGTAAAGAAACCGGACTGAGTTCTGTAAGCCACAGGGCTCAGTCCTTTTAGTTTAACCTTTATTCTATCAAGATTGTAATACTCTAAATAATCTTCCAACTCGTGTTTGAAGGCATCAACTGAAGC
>JAAYKH010000074.1 GCA_012522475.1 Chloroflexota bacterium
ACAGGGGCGCCCAGCAAGTAGAAGGTGAGCCTGGATGCGGTCTTCGGCCCGATGGCAGGGAAGCAGGCGAAAGTGTCGTCAAGATTCTGAACGGGTTCAGGAATGGTGCGCACGAAAAACAGCTTACAACCCTAAGCCTAAACCGCCCAACATATTGGTAAAGGGACTCATTTTTTGGTTAGCCAGTTCCTTGGATTGCTCTAATGCTGCATTCACACCGCTGGCAATTAAATCCTGGAGCAGTTCAATGTCGACATCTTCGAGTAAATCGGGCTGAATCTCTACAGATTTACATACCTGGTCGCCGGTCATTGTTACATGGATCGCACCGCCGCCAACGGTCGCTGTGACGGTTTCATCGGACAATTCAGCCTGGGCTTGTGCCATTTGTTCTTGCATTTGCTGAAATTGTGCCATCATTCCGCTACCACCCTTGCTTTGACGGGGGCGATTATATCCTTTTGCCATGTAAACATCCTTTCAAAACGTTTTATTTTTCTTCTTTTGCACGGCTGATTCTACCACCCAGATCGCGTGTTGCTGTACTGACCATGCCATCTTGGTCGATTTCTAAATCATCAGGAATCACATTTTCTTCATGCGTGCTAACAATACATTCAATCAATATCGGTTGCCCAAGCACCTCTTCCAGAATATCCATTGTCAGCGTCAGATTGCCTTCTTTTTCCATCATTTCCTTGAGGATATTTGATGAAAACGCAAGGATCAGTACATTTCCTTTTATACCAGCCAGCTTTGATGTGTTCAGCAAGCCTTCGGTTCGCGGGTTGTGCTGCTTGACAAGGGTTTTAATCCTCATCCAGGCTTTTTGAATATCGCCGAAGCTTATATCACCTTTAGGTTGAGCGGGCGCAAACTTAGATTCAGGGGCGGTTTCTGCGTCCTCTTGTTCAGGGGGCTCCTGAGATTTTGGTGTTGCCTGCTCAACGGCTTCAACCTTATCTTTTTCAACGGGCTTTTCAGCGTCTGTTGTGGTGACAGCCTGTACGGGCGGGGATGCTGGCTTGGCTTTTTCTTTCCTTACTTCTGATTTTGCAACTGATGGCACAGGTGCAGATAGCGGTACTCGAATATGTTCGTCCGTTTTTTGGTCAGCGAGTGGCGTCGTTTCCGGTTCAACCAGGTAGTTGGTAAAAGCCAATTCGAGTGCCAACCCTGGATGCCACGTGAACCGCTCTTGGGTCGTTGCTTCGTTAAAAGCTGTAATTGCTTTTAATAATTCCGGCATTGAAAGTTGAGCCGCGTGTTTATCAAGTGTGGCTTTTAGCATCTCACCTGCCTCAACCTGGGTTTTATTATCCATTTTGAACAGGAGCACATTGCGCAAATAGGTGACGACTTGACGCGAAAATTGACGTGCATCCACACCGCTATCTAAAGCGGCATTAATCAAAGCCAATCCCGTTTGTGCATCTTTGGCCAAGAGTGCATCGATGACTTCAATCACACGCAGGTTGGTGGCTGTGCCTAAAACTTTCTGGGCTAGATCCAGTGTGATGTGCTCAGTTGAAGAGGTTAGCTGATCGAGCAATGAGACTGCATCTCGAAAACTTCCGGTGGCTTGCCGGGCGATCTCGGTAAAAACGGGCTCATCGACAACAATCTTTTCTACCCGGCTTTTCTCCTGTAGATATGTAACCAGGTCATGCATGGGTATGCGTCTGAACTCATGCCGTTGGCAGCGCGAAAGCACCGTAGCTGGAATTTTGTGGATTTCTGTGGTGGCAAGTATGAATATGGCGTGCGGGGGCGGTTCTTCCAATGTTTTTAATAGGGCGTTAAAGGCCGCGTTTGAAAGCATGTGGACTTCATCGATGATATAGACTTTGAATCGCCCCTGGGAGGGCGAAAAATTGATCTTTTCTCGCAGATCTCTGACATCATCAACGCTGGTATTCGATGCCGCATCAATCTCGATTAGATCCATGAATCGACCAGACGTGAGGGCTTGACAATGATCACAGGTATTGCAAGGACGTTTGGACAGATCTGGTTCCAGGCAATTAACAGCCTTCGCCAGGATACGCGCGGTGGTTGTCTTGCCCGTGCCGCGCGGCCCTGCAAACAAGAATGCATGGGCAACCCTGTCATTAGCGACAGCATTTTTGAGCGTCTGAATCACGTGTTCCTGTGCAATTACCTCTTCCCAGCTTTGTGGGCGCCATTTGCGATAAAGTGCTTGGGTCATAAGATGTTTTAATTTCTATGGTATTGAATATGTTGCCATCGTTTCACCGACGGCATCGACTAAACAAGCGGTTTCACCGGAATGCCAAATTGGAGCATCTGCTTGCCAAAAGAGTTCTATGATCGAATCTGTTCCAGCCTTTGAAAGGACTTTGACAGCACCGTCACTGTACAGAATTAACGCCGGAAATGTAAATTCTTTCCCATCTTCATTAATTAACTGCCAGTTGGTTAGATTGGCTGGATTTTGCCCCTGGTTGATGATTTCAACATATTCTACATTAAGATCTCCGGCGCCAACAATGGTTCGGATATGGACTTTAAGATCTTGGTTTGGGAAAGACGGCTCAGGATTAACATTTGAGTTCTGATCGCTGACAGGGTTCTGACTGATCATTGGCTGTGTCCCATTGCTTGGAACACTGGATAACGAGAAGTCGGGGTAGGGATGTGCTCGCTTCCACAGCCACAGCACTGTCAGTGTTGCGCTGACAGACACAACAATATTGATGATAATGAAGATGAACGTACGTGATTTTCTTCCCATTAAAAAACATCCTTCTGACGTTTTTAAATGATAGCACACCTTGTGTGTTTTAACAAAAATTCAACTTTCAGTAGCAATAATCATTGTGAAGAGCTGCTTGATTGTGCCTGTGGTTTATAGAATTAACAAATTGATAACATTAATTTTGACTTTCATTAATGAGGTTGTGATATCCTACAGGTGGTTACAGGCGTTGTTTCTCTCCTTTCGAAAATCCTGAACCCAAAATTGTGAGTACACTCCAATTTTGTCCCAAGGTGAGATTTTAAAGCAAGGCAGGCGTTTGGTGAGGCGCCTGCTTTGTGATTCTTAACTCAGAACTTGTTTTAGATTTCTTCAAAAACCAACTGTTTGATGTGGTCGATATGGTCGCGTTGGTGCCAGAGTGTGCGGCGCAGGATTTTCCGATAGGACCAGATTTCACCATCGATGCCCCGAACTTTGACCTGATCCACAAACTGAGGAAAAATCTCATTGATTAACGCGTCTGTCTGGGATAAACGCTCCGCATAATCAGGAGACAATGCTTGGTGTGAGATTTCAGTCAGGTTGAGGCGCTGAAGATACCAAAGTTCAGCATTAGCGACATGTTTGGCAATACCAGTAATTGTCCACCGTTGATTGGGAAACTCTTTTTCCAGTAACGCCGGGTCAAGCGTGCTGAGGCCCGCTAAGAGCTCATCTCTTTGCCAATTAAATATCAGTAAGCCATGCTCTATCTCTTTTGCAGAAAGCGGTCGCCAATCATCGATAAACCAGGCGTTGATTTCATAACCCTCACCAGGCGGGGCGGGTTTATAGTCTGTGCCCAGCCGAAAAGTTTCAAATCTTTCTTCAACGCGTATATCCATTTCCTCGAGGTTGACCCAGGGTTGATGGGTGTGGTTCTTAATCCAATATTCGTACTCCAACAGCGCTTTGGTTAATTTAATCAAAGCTTCAGCTTCGTCCATACCATAGGCAAAACACCCCGGGTAATCCAAAGCCCAGGTCAGCGTTCGGCCTTCAATATTATTTTCAATACCGATTCGAATTTGCATCAGTGCTCCTGTAGGTGATTCTAAATCATTCTAACCGATTATCAACCATTGAGCATGACTTAGACAAACGAACGTATCAAGTTTTTATTAGGCATTCAGGTTGAACAATCCCCAGAAAGATTTAACAGCGATCTTTATTTCAAGGTTAGGTTGATGCGCTGACCCTCAATGGGGTGTTTCATCGGTGAAAAGGGGGATATGCCCGAGAGAAATAACCTGAGACCATTTCGCTGGCTCGCCCTCTGTGAGGATCGCCGCTTCAGCAACGACGGTCGCGCTAGCTTTCTCCATAATCTCGTGCATCCCCTGGAGCGTTGACCCAGTACTGATAACATCGTCAAGGAGCACAACCTTTTTATATTTGATTAATTCCCGATCTTTCTCATCAAGAAGTAATGTTTGCGGTTCACCGGTGGTGATGGATCGAGTTTCTGATTTTAAAGCGTCGCCCATATAAAGCTTATAGGATTTTCTTAAAACGACGTAAGGTTTGCCGGTGGCGACGGATAGGGCATGGGCAATTGGAATGCTTTTTGCTTCCGCTGTAACCAATACATTAAAATCGACAACCTCAAGTTTTTTTGCTAAAGCAGATGCACTTGCCTGAACCAAGTGTGTATCGCCGAGGATGTTTAAAATGGCAATCCGCAGGCCGGGTTTGACCTGAAATAATTTTAATTCACGATGCAGGCCTGCGATTTCGATCCCATATGTTTCTGGCTGTTTACTCATGATTTCTCCAATAAGCTGATTCACCATCTGATTTAATTATAAAGCATGTTTTTTTTTACCTTGCTCAATATCATCAAAAAACGGCAGACAGCCAATTGCTTTTTGATTAGTTATAGGACGCAATGGAGACTGAGAGTTTAAAATTGGAACGTGCCAGGGACGCCGACCCTGGCACGTTCAATATAAGGAGGAGAAGAAGAGAAGTTGCCTTAACTCGCTATAATCGTACAGGAAACTGACATTTCATACTTGACGATCACCCTACGATTGCCCTACGATTGATCGATAACAAAGAATGAAAAATTGAAAAACGAATTAATTCATTGGAGAGTTAAGGTAAGATAAAGGATATTCATAAAAATTCAATGATTATCAATGAGGTGTAAATTGGATCTTACCTTTGCTCAGATTGTACAGTCACCGATTGGGCCGCTCAGTTTTGCGGCGGGCGATCATGGTTTGCGTTGGGTTGCCTTCACGGAGTTACAGGACCTTAAGACCATTGTCAATCAAACGGATGATGCGCCCTCTTTGTCGGGCTGGCAGACTTTGGGAACATTGCTGGATGAGATCAATGCTTACCTGTCAGGCTTGCGACGAGAATTCACTATTGATATTGATTGGGATGGTATAACAGGTTTTCAAAAGCAGGTTTTGCACATAACCCACGGCATTCCTTACGGACAGGTGTTAACCTATGGTGCGATTGCTAAACAACTCGGAAAACCTGGCGCTGCCCGTGCCGTTGGCACTGCTTTGGCGCGGAACCCAATGCCAATAGTGATCCCATGTCACCGTGTGATTGGCTCCGACAGTGGCTTGCATGGCTTTGGTGGTGGGTTGCCCGTTAAAGAATTTCTCCTGACACTGGAAGGTCACACCATTGTGAAGCAGAAACTGGTCCAGCCATAATAATTTACCAGAGTGTATCCTCTGGAACAGGAAAGGAATAGGATGGCAACCCTTGCGGAATTGGATTTTGGCGGCTTTAAGTCGGGGTATGTTGCCCTTTTAGGAAAACCGAATGTCGGAAAATCAACTTTATTGAATGGGTATTTGGGTCAAAAAATTGCTGCCGTTTCAAGAAAACCCCAGACCACACGCCGTCGTCAGCTGGGTATTTTGACGACTGAAAAAGCCCAAATCATCTTTGTGGATACGCCCGGCTTGCACAAAGGTTCATATAAATTGAGCGAGTTTATTAATCGTGAAGCCCGTTATGCTTTTTTGGATGCAGATTTAATCCTGTTTGTTGCCGATGTCAGCCAATTGCCCGATGAGGAGGATTATCAGCTGGCCCAGGAAGTGGCTGAAAAAGCCGCGCTGACACCGAAATTACTGGTGTTGAACAAAATCGATCAGCTGGCCCCCGCAGCTATTGAAAGGAATAGCCGCGCTTATGCCGAGTTGTTGGACTTTGCAGACCAAACCCGCATCTCCGCCACGGCGGTACTTGGGCAAGAGGCTTTGCTTTCGAAAATAATCGAGCTGTTACCCGAAGGCCCTAAATATTTCCCGGATGACCAGGTGACAGAAACCTACGAGAGGGACATTGCTGAAGACCTGATCAGGGCGGCGGCTTTTAATTTTCTTGATGATGAAATCCCTTACGGGCTTTATGTGCATGTCGATGACTATAAATTAAGAGAGAACGGAATGCTTTACATCCATGCCCAGCTGATCGTTGAACGGGAGTCGCATAAGGGGATTGTGATTGGCAAGGGCGGTGGGATGATTAAACAAATCGGCACTGCAGCACGACAGGAGATTGAAGAAATGAGCAGCACTCCCGCTTTTGTTGAATTGAAGGTCAGGGTGGAGAAAAATTGGCGTAATAATCAGAAATTTTTACACAAGCATGGGTTGAGCTATGATTGAGCCATTGGGGTGGGCTACCATCGGTGTTTTAATTATTTTTCTTTTGGATTGGCTAACTGTCCGTTTTTCATGGCGCAAGCTAGAATACTTTTTAAAACCTGCTGCTATGATCGCGATCATTCTTTGGATGTTGACAGCAGCAGGATGGCATTTTAATGGGGTACTGATCTTGCTGGTTCTTGCACAAACGGTAGGGTTAGCTGGTGATATTTTTCTGCTTTTGAGCCCGCGCTGGTTTATATCGGGATTAAGTGCTTTTCTGATGGGCCATCTGGTGTATATCGGCATAACCGGATGGCAACTCATGGCTGCCGTCCGCCAATTTGGCGTGAGTCCCAATTTTGCTTGGTGGCTGGCTTTGGCAGGCGGCCTTTGGGTGGCCATGCTGGTTCTGTTTTACCGCCTCATTGCCCCAAAAAAACCTCGCCTGACAATGCCCTTACTTCTTTGGACCTCTGTCCAGATTTACGGCTGGATTTTAAGTGGGTTTGTCGTGATATCTATGCTGATCGTCACCATGCCAGCGCGTTTCTCAACACCGATGCTGTTTCTTCCGATCGGTGCGGTGCTTTTCTTTGTTTCGGATTCCATGTTAGCCTACGATCGCTTCAAGCAAAAAATGCCCAGAATAAGGGTATGGATTATGGTGACCTACCACCTGGCGCAATTTTCTCTGGCAGCGGGCTTTCTTAGCGCGTTGGGGGTTATCTGCTAATCGAGTCGGCATCACAATCGCCTTCGTTTGATTAACGCCTGATTTCACAAATAGCTAATTTGTAAAAAGCACCCCTTGACATGATAGAACATATGTTCTATAATAAGAAACATCAGTCCTATTGATTACTGGAGGTTCTTATGAATGTCAGCCAATCGGTTAAAAAACCACTTTCCAATCTTTATTCCCTGGTGAAAACACGTAAAGAAATCGGGTATGTTATTCTATTTTCTCTGGCGCTGATCGGCTTCGAAGCTTTTAATTACAGTACGACCGACTTTGCCCTTTCCGACCTTTTAGGCGATCTCAGGTTTTTGGATTTTTCGTGGGCTTCCTTGCTCGCAATTGCCTTTTGTGGGATCGATTTTGCTGGAATTGCGCTGTTGTTGGCACCCCAGGGTGATCATCATGATCACCGTTCAACCTGGTTCATGTTTGGTGCATGGATTTTAGCTGCTAAGATGAATGCTATTCTGACGTGGTGGGGGGTGGTACTGGCTATTGGATCTCACCCGGTAGTGAGTGCCGGTATGGTGAACGAGAGGTTTGTCCTCCGGACGGTCCCAGTATTTATCGCCCTGATGGTGTGGGTGATCCGGATTATGATTGTGGGTAGCCTTTCTAAAAAGGCCGATCGGTTAACAGAGCCAGCCGTTAAACCCGGTGAGCAGACGCTATCGCGCCGAGAACTTCGCCAGGCGCAAAGTCGTGCTGCCCACCCAGCACCGAGTAACTGCTCAGTTTCTGCCGGGTTGAACAACCCTGCCTTTACCCAGCTACAAAATGCAAAACGTGGTCACCAGCCCGAGCCGACTTATGTCCCCTTGCAAGATGAAACAAATTTTCACACATTAAAATCGCCTGGAGCAAGGCAAAGACGGGTTTGAACAAAAACGAATTGACAATTTAAAAAAGCCATAGTAAGATAATCGTCGTAAGAATTAGCAGCAGGCGAAGTAGCTCAATGGTAGAGCAGTGGACTCATAAGCCATTGGTTGTCGGTTCGAATCCGCCCTTCGCCATGTAAGAAAATCTCCCGATACTTGGGAGATTTTTTCTTTATTGAATAATTCCAAGGTAGATCGATTGGCTCGTGCTGGAATAATTTGAGTCACTTTCTTCACCTGGCAACTGCCACCCACATGTTTCAAATGCAAATATGTCTTCAGTGAGTATTTCTGGGTCTAGGGCCCCTATGTTCACCACGTAATCAAGTGCAAATTCAATCGGCAAAGAGAGGTATGTGTCAACATGTGCTGGCGGGATGCGGACGATTGCGGTTAATGCCAATCCTGGAATGATCGTTTCACCTTGTTTGATAATGACTTCTGATCCCACGATGGATTGTGTCTTTTCGAGAACCTGTTTTTCAGTGAGCAACGCTCTGTTGATGCCTGTCCCTTCAACCAAATCTCTGAAGGGCTCACCTTCGCTGCCTATACCTGAATGGGCGCTGGCGAAGAATACCGGCACCTCATTTGGTAAATAAAAAGAAAAGACACAAGCTTGCCCATCTCCGTAAACACATTGTTCGCCGGGACTAAATAAAATTTCAACCAAACCCTCCGACGCTTTTTCACCATGCATGGTTTTGATTGTCAGACTGATAGGAAATCCATTTGGCGAAAAATCCATCGTAGACAGGGACGACTCGTCTTTTTCTTTTTGTTCAATGCTTTCCCTGTTGGTCTGATCGGGTATTGTTAACAGCAAGGTACCATCACGAGTTTGATGATGTATATCGCTTTCTGGCGAATCATCTCCAATTGACCAGAGAGTGAGCTCGTTGCTGGCAGATTTGGTAAAAGTCAGGTTAAATAAAACAGGAACCAGCCTGAACACTGGTTTGATTAATAACCCGCCCACCAAAATGCAGAGGAAGGAAGCATAATACCCCCAATAGGTCTGGATATTTTTTAGAAATTGCTTTAACTGCATCTTGCTTCCGGCGCTTCTAAATTCTTTGGGTTTCACTTCTGGCGCGTGTTTCATATGGTTCAGATTGCAAAATAAAAACAATATTACGACTTGTCGTTGCGTCGTTCTTCAGCAATTGCATAGTTAATTAATGCCGAGGTACTCCCCAACCCAATCAAGAATATTCCGAGTGTCCCCTTTGTTAGATCGTTAGGTTGCAAGTTACCCTGCCCACCCAAGCGAAAGCGTTGTGTTGGGGTGGGCGAAGGTACGCCCGGTGTCGCTGTAAGTGTCGGCGTTGGTGTTACTGCAGGCGTGTGGGTTGCGGTGGGCGTGGCTGTTTTAGTCGGCATTGGCGTTGGTGTTGACAGCAATTCATATATCTTGACAGGTTGATACACATCGCTACACCAGAAAACATCTTTGCTAATGCGTTCGCAGATTTGACCCTGTGGCGGAGGCGGGAGTTTTTCGTTTAAACAAAACGCCAGTAAACGATGGCCGCTTTGATTGTAAAGGAGGAAACGGTGTCTTGGCGAGTGCCCAGGTACCTCGCCAAAGCCCAGGTCTTCGCCGACATACCATCCATAAAGCGGTAGATTTTTCTTTTGTGCAAGCGCAACCTTTGGGCCAAAGACATCCAAACTAAAAAATAGGCCTATCACCCTAATGAGAAAGATGGCACTTGCATGAACTGGAAAATGGGTAATGAACTGCCAAAACTTTTTCATGTTCTAACTGTCTTTCTGACGATTACTTGTAATCCAGTGCAAGTTCTATTCCATATCTTTTTATAAAGTTGTAAAAAATTTCACATGCTTTTTGGGGAGGACAGATTAATCTCATCAAAAAATGAGACATCAATTTGTTTTCATCACTGGCGAAAAAGTAAACAAATGTAAGTATTAACTTGGAAAGCTTTTTATTGGCTTCAGCAACCTCTGATTGAACCATCACATATATCGAAGCGAGTGTTATAATACGAATATCACTAAGGAAAAAAAGCGAGGTTATTTTTATGGGTAAATTCCTCACCATGCGAGAGATTCATCAAGCAGTTGATGCGATCCAGACCAGGATCGATATACAGCCAGAGGTCGGTTTGATCCTTGGGTCGGGGTTGGGCGCCCTGGCAGAAAGTGTTGATGATGCTGTCATCATTCCAACGGCCCAAATCCCTCACTGGCCAATTTCAACTGTTGAGGGCCATCAGGGCCGGTTGGTAATTGGTCGGCTTGAAGGTGTGGCAGTAATTGTGCTGCAGGGACGAACGCATTTATACGAGGGTTATAACATCAGTCGTGTAACCTTGCCTGTTCGTGTTATGCAGCGATTAGGGTGTGAAAAATTGGTCGTCACCAATGCAGCCGGTGCGATCAACCCTGATTTTGTTCCTGGTGACTTAATGCTGATCACTGACCACATTAATTTGATTGGTATGGCAGGCGCAAACCCCTTGATTGGCCCCAATCTTGAAGAATTTGGACCCCGTTTTCCGGATATGAGTCAACCTTATGACCGCGATTTCCTGGCTAAAGCCAAATTGGTGTGCAATGAATCTGGTTTGGCCTATCAGGAAGGGGTGTATGTCTCTTTATCCGGCCCCTCTTTTGAGAGTCCGGCAGAATTACGGTTCCTGCGTGGCATTGGCGCTGATGCGGTTGGAATGTCCACAGCACCGGAAGTAATCGTTGCTCGACATGGCGGGATGCGTGTATTGGGTGTTTCAGGAATCAGTAATAAAGCCAATCTGGATGGAAGCACAATGACTACCCACGAAGAAGTCCTTGAAGCCGGTACTGTGCTGGCTCCCAAGTTAACCACATTGATCCGCGGGTTTCTGGCGAAGCTTTAGGTCAATCCGCTTTTATTAATATTTCTTCTCATTGGGAACTGAAGCATGGATATGGTTTTGCCGAGCGTCCTTCGTGGCTTAGCCACGTATCAGACCATTATATTTATCCTTTTGGGGATTGGTATCCTGGTGTATTTGAGGATGTTTGTTATTGGCGTAAGTGAATGGAAAAAATCAATTTTTGGGCTTGAGCGCCGATTTGCTCAGCGGCGGTTAATTGCTGCATCAACCGGCCTGGTTCTTTTGTTTTTATTGCTGGTTGGTGAGTTTTTATTGGTTACCCTGATTGAACCCCGTATGCCTGCTCAATCTAGTGAGGTGTTGGCAGAGATGAATCCTTCAGTGGAGGTAACGAGCACCTTGCCAACTGACGTAGAGAGCGGTCAATCGTCTTCCTCAACAGAAAACAATCAGGAGACAGCGGAACAGAGTAATTTGGTTTTTGAGTGTGTGGAAGATCATGTTGAAATTACCTACCCTAATGACGGCGACAGGATCAGCGGATCGATTGAAATAATGGGTTCAGTTAATGTTGATAATTTCGGATCCTATAAATATGAATATTCACCAACAGGAAACATCAATTGGACCACCATAGCCGCAGGAAATCAGATGAAACTTGATGAGAGCATCGGGCTTTGGTACACCAGCGCCCTGACGCCAGGCCGGTATTTATTGCGTTTGGTACCGTTAGACAATGCTGGTGAGGCGTTAACGCCCTGTATCGTCACGGTAGAGGTTTATGCGGAGGAGTAAAAGCATTTATGCCTGAAATAGAAATTCGCCAGATTGTCCCTGCTGACGTGGAAAGCCTTTCATTATTCGAGCACGGATACCACAGCAATCATGTCTGGCAAATGAAAATAGATGTGAGTACTGATTTGATGAAAATCGATTTTCAGCGAATCCGATTGCCGCGGCAGGTTTTTGTTTCCTATCCCCGTAGCCGGGATGAGATTTTTAAAGACCTCAACGCGGTTGAGGCATTTCTGACGGCAACGCTTGCTCAGCACCCGGTAGGATATTTAAAGGTCATGGCTGATAATTCGAAAAATACTGCCAGGGTGTCGGATCTGGTCATATCTGCGTCCTTTCGCCGGCAAGGCATTGCCAGTGGATTGTTATTAGCTGCGATGGACTTAATTTCCCATCGTAACTATTCAGCCTTGATGTTGGAAATACAGTCGAAGAATGACCCAGCTATCGCCATGGCTGGAAAATTGGGGTTCAAATATTGTGGTTTCAGGGATCATTATTTTTCAAATGATGATACGGCGCTGTTTTTTTGTAGATTTTCACTTTAAATCAGGGGTCCGGCAATGATTTTCGGAATTTCTTGGGAGAGCATTTTTCAGACGATTAGCCAGATTATGACGGCCGGTGTCGCGATTACTGCGCTCTCTTTGCTTTTTTTTGCTCTGGTTTACAATTTACGAGAACAAGTCATCCGGGCTTTTATTCTGATTTTGCTGTGTCTTGTTGTAATTTACACGGCAGAGACGATCGCCAGCGTAAGTTCGCAGGCCATAATTATCGATATCAGCCTGCGAATAAAATGGATCGGGATCGTATTTCTCCCTGCGAACTATTTGTATTTTGCCAATGCATTGTTAACCCTGACCGGACGGCCGAGTAGAGGGCGTCGTTTGTGGCTGGTTCGTTTTGTTTTCCTGTTTTCGTGCGTTTTGTGTGTTTTGATCCCAACCAAAATCCTTGTGGGCCCTTTGGTAGTAACCGGCTTGCTCGGCCCATATTTAGAAAGAACCCTGTTTTCTGGATTGTTTGCACTGTATTATGT
>JAAYKH010000075.1 GCA_012522475.1 Chloroflexota bacterium
CTCGGTTCGATGTCCTGGTAGAGGTCTATGTGCATGCTATGGGCTCCGAGCAAAACCTGCACTTTGCCGAACGGCGCGGGAAGCTGGTAACGCCGGATATCGCTTACACTGCTGCCAGTACGATCAAGCTCCCCATCATGATCTCCACGCTGCGCCGAACCGAGGAGCCCACCCCCGATGCTGTCATAACTTTGCTCGAACGCATGCTGGCTTTTTCGGAAAACCCACCGGCTGATACGCTCATGTCTACCTACTTAGATGATGTGCGCGGCCCCTTAATTGTCAGTGAAGACCTGAGCGAACTGGGAATGGAGAATACTTTCTTGGGAGGTTATTT
The DNA here is from genome assembly GCA_012522475.1 of Chloroflexota bacterium. GTDB lineage: Bacteria > Chloroflexota > Anaerolineae > Anaerolineales > Anaerolineaceae > Brevifilum. The sequence continues at coordinate 338 of JAAYKH010000075.1, forward strand.
CTACCTGGGCGCGCCGCTTCTACAACGTTTTGAAACGCCCGCCAATCAACGCACGGACGTCTTCGTTGACCCGGATATCTATAATCAAACCGCACCCTCGGAAGCCGGGCAGCTCCTGGGCGCGATCTACGCCTGTGCCCACGATGGGAGCGGTTTGCTCACTACCACCTTTCCAGGCGAGATCACGCAGTCGGAATGCCAGTTGATGATTGATATCCTGGCAAAAAATCGCATCGGGCTGTTGATTGAAGCCGGGCTCCCCCACGAGGCGATACCCGCCCACAAGCACGGCTGGGTGCAGGATTTGGACGGCCAATTACGTTTCGTTAGCGATGTGGCAATCATCTTTTCTCCGGGCAGCGATTATGTCCTCAACATTTTCCTCTACGATGCTGAGCGTATGGATTTTGATCAGAGCAACCGATTATTCGCCAGACTTTCGCAGACGGTTTATAATTTCTTTAACCTTGAAGCGCAAGCATACTGGTGGTTTGATTAGATCATGAATATAATCCTGACTCACGAACAGGCCGATATGGATGCCCTGGCCTCTCAATTAGGCGCTTGGCTGCTATATCCAGATGCTATCCCCTTGCTGCCCCGCAATATCAACCGCAACGGACAGCGTTTTCTGGAGCAGTACGGCGCCAATTTACCCTATGTTTCATTGATGGATTTGCCGCGTGAAACGATTGAGACAGTCATCCTGGTGGACACCCAGTCTTTGATTACCCTCAAAGGGATGAGTAAAGAGACCCGCATCGTGGTTTACGATCATCACCCCCAGCGGGATGACCTCAATCCAGAATGGGAGTGTCACCTGGTTTCTTCCGGGTCGAACACCAGTCAGATGGTCGCCCGCATCCGCGCGCGGGGCATTACCCTAACCAGCCTTCAGGCAACCATCCTGGCACTGGGGCTGTATGAGGATACCGGCTGCTTCACTTATGGGTCAACAACGACCGAAGACCTGCTGGCTGCAAGCTTTTGCCTGGCTCAGGGCGCAGACCTTGACATCGTGAATCGTTTTCTCTATCCACCGTTGACGTCAGGGCAGCGTAAACTCTTTGACCGCCTTTTACGAAACATTCACACCTATATCATCGAAGATCAAACCATCATGGCAGCCAAAGCCGATGCCATGGATGTAAAAGATGAAATTTCCAGCGTGGCGCATAAATTGCGCGATGTCCTCAATCCGGATGCGCTCCTGCTGCTGGTTGCCACCCGGCAGGGAATCCGTCTGGTGGCGCGCTCTACCAGCGATCGGGTCAATGTGGCTGCCATTGCAGAATCTATGGGCGGCGGTGGTCATTCACGTGCAGCCTCTGCGCTGGTGCGGCCTGAAGGCGCGCTCAACAAGGCTGAAAACCTTCAGTTTCTTGATGAACAATTTGCCTGGATGGTGGCTGAGTTAGGGCAACATGTGAAACCGGCGGTTAACGTAAAGTCTATCATGTCTAAAGACCCGCTAATTCTCTCTCCGGACACGTCCGTGCAGGAAGCCCACCGCCTGATGCAGCGCTACGGTTACGAGGGCTATCCGGTCGTAGAAGAGGGACAGGTGGTCGGCCTGCTTAATCGACGCGAGGTAGACCGGGCCATCAATCATGGGCTGGCACTGTCTGTAAAGAGTTTGATGGCGGCAGGCGAAGTCAAAATCGCCCCCGATGCCTCGTTGGAAATGCTGCAAACCTTGATGGCTAAAACAGACTGGGGGCAGGTGCCCGTGGTCGCGCCAGAAAGCGGCGAAATCGTCGGCATTGTAACCCGTACCGACCTGTTAAAGACTCTTGGCCCCGTGCCCGACATGCCCGATCAGGACGAGGTTGCCAAACAACTCGCCCAGATTGTCCCTCCAGCGCGTTTGGCCTTGCTGCGCGCCCTGGCGATGGAGGCGGATAAGGTCAATCTCCCTATTTTTGTCGTGGGCGGCTTTGTGCGCGACCTTTTGCTCGGTCATCCCAGCCTCGATGATGACATTGTGGTGGAAGGGGATGCGATTTTCTTTGCCAACCGCCTGGTCGACCGTTACGGCGGACGCGTGCTCACCCATCATCGCTTTGGGACTGCAAAATGGCTCATCCAGGAAATAAAAGAAAATCTGCATAGATCCTTAGGAATTGCTGATGATATCGATCTTTCCGATTTACCAGACAGCCTGGATTTAATTACCGCGCGTACCGAATTTTATGAGCAGCCCGCGGCCCTGCCTACCGTTGAGAGCAGCAGCATAAAAATGGACTTGCACCGGCGCGATTTCACCATTAACACCCTGGCCCTGCGCCTGGATGGGGAGCATTTTGGCAAAATTCATGACTATTGGGGCGGGTTGATCGATTTGCGTAAAGGACGCATTCGCGTCTTACACGCGCTGTCCTTCGTTGACGATGCCACCCGTCTGCTGCGGGCCGTGCGTTTCGAGCAGCGTTTCGGCTTTCAAATTGAGCCGCGCACCCTGGCATTGATGGAAGAGAGCTTGCCCCTGCTGCGCCGGCTGACCGGCGCCCGTATCCAGCACGAGATCGCCCTCATCCTGGCGGAGCCCAAAGCGCCAGAGATGCTTTCTCGCCTGGATGAGCTGGGAATTTTGCACGCTATCCACCCTGCTTTACCCTGGGATGATGCCATTCACGCCCGTTTGCATCAACTGGATCATCTTGACATTGAGCCGTTCTGGGAATTGCCCGAAGGGTTTGACGGCCTTGACCGCAAACAGATTCTCAGCTTTCTGGTCTGGTTGGGCCAGTTGCCAGAAACAAGTTTGCGCTCAATTGCTTCAAGGTTGCGCTGTAAAAGCGAGTTATTAAAACTATTAATCGCTACCAGCAGCATTGTGCAGAGCTTGCCGGCTTTTGCAAACGCCCCACCCAGCAAGGTTGTTCGCGAACTTGAAAATTACCCCCGAACGGCGCTCTTTGCCGCCCAGTTGATCACCGAAAACGAAAGCTTTCGGGGCCTGGTACGTCAGTTTGTTACCCGGTGGGCTCAGGTGGCGCCAACTGTTTCCGGTGAAGATTTACGCTCACTGGGTTTGCGCCCATCCCCGGCCTTTGGACGTGTGCTTTTGGCTTTACGCAATGCCTGGCTGGATGGCGAGGTGCAATCGGTTGAAGGTGAACAAGCACTGCTTAAAAAATTACTGGCTGACGAAACCTTCAACAATCATTAACCTGTTTAACACCCCAATATGGCTCTAAATCAGCATACCGATACCCCTTTCCCGTTAACCAGCCTGATCATCCGCCAGGCTCGGAAGTCAGACCTGCCCGAGCTTGAATGGGATGGAGAATACTGGAAGTTTCGCAGGATGTTTGCCGAACTTTACCGCAACAGCCTGTTTGGCCAGACCTTGCTGTGGCTGGTCCTGACCCCCGACAATGCATTAATTGGTCAAGCCTTCGTGATGCTGCGCAGTGGTGAGCCAGATGCAGCGGACGGAAGCACCCGCGCGTATGTGTTTTCCTTTCGGGTTAAAGAAGGCTGGCGTAACCGGGGGATTGGCAGCCACCTGATGCAATTCATTGAAGATGACCTGCGAAAACGCGGGTTTCA
>JAAYKH010000082.1 GCA_012522475.1 Chloroflexota bacterium
CCATTCATGGGTGATTTTATTCCGACGTAAGTGGGGAATCTTACACTGACGAACATGGGGAATCTTATTCCGGCGTTGACAAGGTGTAGAGTTTTAGCTTTGTGCAGATATGGGCTGGATACGGGGTCATTTCAATTTTACAGGATTTCCGTTACGTTATCACTAAATTTTGCTCATAGGTCGTTATAAAAAGATCTTCTGGTTTGATCTGAATGGTTGCAAACCGCAACCTTTTTTATATTACATTGAGCATCCTCATTTAGTTTACAAAATTATGTCTGTTTAATACCAGAAAAGGTGAATGAAAATGTTATACACACGAGATATACTAATTTTAGCAAATTCACGCCATTTTGGACATTGTATTGCAGGCAAAGATGTTAATACAGGTGAGTGGGTCAGGGTTAAAAAGAGGAAAGGTTCGTTTTCCGATAAAGACCTGGATTGGTATTTTAATTACGAAGAGAGCTTGAGGCTTGGAGATGTAGTTAGAATACAGTTTACTAAAAAAGATCCGAAACCCCACCATCCTGAAGATGAGATCATCGATGAGCGACATAAGTGGAAACTCATCGATCAACTCAGTAGAGGGAGTCTGTATAAGTTTGTTGACAAAGATTCAGGTTCACTTCTGGCTGAAACCGAATACATAATGGATCATATAAAACCATCTTTCTTTGATAAGCGTGAACTCAAATCTTCGCTTCAATATCTAAAAATGACTGAAACACAAAATAAGCCAGTCCTTCATTATGAGCGCAAATTTAATTCGCTCGAATACCGACCTTCTTTGAAATTCAATTACCGGGGTAAAGAATACAACCTGAAGATCACAGATTATAATATACCAACAGATTGCGAGAAAAAACCCGATCGATCAATAGATGCAACATACATTACAGTTGGACTGGGCGGACTATATGAAACGACATATTCGCATTACAAGCTTGTTGTCGGGATGATGTGCCCCTGAAACGATACAGTATATCCTGGTTTGACAAACTTATTGAGATGGACTCACTTGCGAAGACAGAATTGAAACCTGCATTCCAGATACAGAATTATAAGCAAGTAATAGATCACAGATAAGTACAAATCAGAAAACCTATTCAGTACATACCGTAAGCTCGACACACGAAGGAGGCGACTCAAATGAACAACCAGGAACGACAATTGAAATGTTACACTATTGGCCATTCGAATTATCCGATAGGAGCCTTCACGTACTTTCTAAGTGTCTTCCGCATTGACTGCATAATCGACGTGAGAAGCTCGCCATACAGCAGGAATAATCCACAATATAACCGCGAAAATCTCAAAACTTCACTTGGAAAAGAGGGCGTAGAATATCGGTACTATGGCGATCGCCTGGGTGGCAGATACTACGCCCCAGACCTATTATATCCAGATGGAACGGTTAATTATGGCAAAATTAGCCAGACCTCCGCATTCCAGGAGGCTATACAGGGGGTCATCGGGCTGATTGAAAAGGGGAGAGTCATTGCACTCATGTGCTCAGAACGTGAACCTGAGAGATGCCATAGATTTGCTCTGGTTTCAAGAAATCTGCAACAAAATAACGTTAATGTCATACATATAATACCAGGAGTCAAAACACAAACTAATGTAGAGTTGGAGGGGGGACTAAAGAACAAGTATCTGGATAAAAACCAAAGTACTATCGACAATACAGCGTCTGACGACGTTGAGACACTATATGAAATAATAAACAAAAACATTGGTTTCAAAGTAAAAACGACTTATGATGTTTCAAATTTTAAGTCTAAAGGTGGAATGAGCAGGATCCAGGCCCCTCAAGGATTAAGAGATATAAACACCTCTATCAGGGAAGAATACAGCAATCGGGAAAGCAGTAGAGGAAATTTACCTGATGAGACGTTTTACATTAGTGAAGGAAAGAAAAGCACAAAGCAAAAAACACTGTTGAACTAGGGTGGAATCTACTAGGAGGTCTTTACTATTGGATTCACAAAGAAAAGTGCCCGGCAATTCTTCGATAGTCTCAAAGCAGCTGATATCAGGATTGTATACGATGTGCGATTGAATAATAAATCACAGTTATCCGGCTTCGCAAAAGGTGCTGATTTAGAGTATTTCTTGAGAGCTATTACAGGAATGGAATATAATCATCTCACGAAAGCAGCTCCGACAGAGGAACTCCTGAAAAAGTGGCGAAAAGGGGAGATAACCTGGGAGCAATACGAGGAAGCATATCTGGAAATGCTTAAAGAAAGAGAAATTGATGAAATAATAAGGAGAGAAGACCTGAACAATGCATGCTTCCTATGCAGTGAATCAACGCCCGAAAAATGCCACCGCAGATTATTAGTTGAATATCTCAAAGAAAAGATACCTGAAATTAAAATCACCCACATTTAGGGCATATTCACGGCATATATTGTTAATCCACCACTTCTGGCCCGGCGTTGTGGGTAGTTCGAGAGTCATGGTTACCGCCTATCCAGGACCGACCTCATAGATCTTGAGCACACGGCCCGGCAGCTCTGCACCGTATACGGGCGTTATCGTCGTCCCGGGATCTATCTCGCCGGCATTTTTCCGGAAGGTTGCTGAGGGACCGTTCAGCCGGTCGGGATCAAGCAGCATCTCCTTCCCAATTTCCTCATCTAAAAACCATTCAAGGCCGTTTTGCGGATTCCGGAAGTAGCCCTGCATCTCGCTATCGGTGACGTAAATCAGGTACCTGC
>JAAYKH010000014.1 GCA_012522475.1 Chloroflexota bacterium
AATCTCAACTATTAATATAATCACGAAATTTTTGTGTAAGGGTGTTAATCAAACTATGAGAAAATTTTTTCTAGAAGTTCAAGACTTTATCTCGCGAGGGACCGCACTTGTCCTGGCAATTTGTCTGATCATTGGCACAGCGTTCAGCACAGTGGTCAACTCCATTGTTGATAACCTTCTCATGCCGCCGTTTGGCCTGATTTTAGGAAATGCTAATTTTCAGGACCTTTTTATTGTACTACGACATGGAGAACAACCTTTGCCTGCCAATGCAACCCTTGCGATGGCCAAAGAACTCGGTGTCGTCACCTTTAATTACGGCCAATTTTTAACCGACCTGATCAGTTTCCTTCTCTTAGGTTTGGGTGTGTTTCTTATTGTAAAAGGCATTAACAGTTTTCATGGCAAAATCAATGAGATTAAAGAGAAAATGATTAAGGATGAGAAACTGGGTGAAGAACAGACAGAAAAAGAGTGTCCCTATTGTCAAATGACTATTCCAGTTAAGGCGACTCGCTATGCATTCTGCACGTCACAGTTACAGCCCACACAAGAGGAAGGACTTGAGTAAAGAAATAACCGTTGCTATCCTGGAGAACGATCTTTTCGCTCGCAATTGGATGGCTTTGCTGCTGGTGCGTGATTGGCGAACCAGGGTTGTTGGTGAGTTCTCATCTTTTACCGACCTTTCTAAGCATTTAGAAACAGGAAAATTTTGGTTTGATTTTCTTATTGTTGATGTTGACCAGTTTGGCGAACATCTTAAGATAAGAGAAATTTGTCAATACTTGCAAAGTAATTTGCCAAAGGCAAAAATTTTGCTTACAGGCATACAATCCAATCAAAGAGTGTTAAATCAAGCCGATGATGAGCAGGTTGCAGGCTATGTTTTGAAAAATGAGGTGGGCTATTCGTTAAGTTGGATGATGACGTTTTTAAGCGAAGAATGTTGGGTCTTGACACCTGGTATCCAATCGCTGGCACATGAAATCAACTATCGTTTGCCGTCCAACGCGCTTGTACTTGAGGGTAGAAAGGCCATCCCAGGGTTCACAGACCACGAAGCAGAAGTTGCGCGGATGGCTTTCATTTTTAGCATTGGACGGCGTGATTTGGCAGATGAACTAAAAATTTCTGAACAATGGAGTTATGGCCTGGTCAGTGAGCTTTATAAAAAAATGGGGTTGACGGAAATTTTGGCCGGAGAGACTGATTTATTTTCATATATCGGCGAAAGCGCGATCATTAAAAACAAATTTAAAGAGATTGTTGAGCAACTGGGTTCATCAAAAAAAGCCAAGGATATGGAAACACTGGCTTTTCACTTGTTAACGATGCCCGAGATTGTCCAGTGATACGACTTAAATAAAAATATGTCAAAATCATCAAAAAAGCGGATCAGATGGTCAAAAAGCAGTTACATGCTTCTGAGTGGTTTCTTCACGCTATTGTTCATCATTGGCTATGTGTGGTGGCCTTTGCTCGATGACTATCTAAATCAATTTGACCCGGAGATCTCGGTTTGGCTGCAAGTTGATTGGTTGCTCATTGGGATTTTCCTGGTGATGAGTGTTCTGATCATGATCAATGCAGATTTGAAAAGAGATTTGCCTTTTGCAATGATCGCCCTCGCTGGGGGATATATCATCGAGGCCTGGGGATCATTATCAGGCTTATGGACCTATTACACCTTTGAAACCCCGCCATTATGGATCATTCCAGCCTGGCCAATCGCCGCCCTGTCTGTCAATCGTTTGTATATTTTCTCAAAACACCTTTTTAAAAATTGCCCAGAGTTTTGGTTTACTGCATTGTACTGGCCAATTTTCGGCGTTTTTTACTTTCGTTTATGGTATTTTGCCTGGTCGGGTATTGCACACCCCCTGACATGGTTTGCCTTATCGTTTAGCGGTTTTATTATTTTTACAGAGAAGGATAAGCGCTCATCGTTATTAATTTTCATGATGGGTTCAGCCCTGGGTTATTTCCTCGAAAGGTGGGGGACTTCACGCTTATGCTGGACGTATTATGTGGGGGGAATGCCGCCATTGATTACCGTCTTTTCTCATGGAATGGCGTCCATTGCTGTCTGGCGGGTTTTCCAGATATATATCATGTTGTTGAAAAGATCCCGGCTGGCGCAAGTAGCGAAAATATTACCGTCCGATCAATAAAAAAGCTGCCTGGTTACGGCAGCTTTTTTGAGGTTAGCAAATTAGGGCTGGATCACACGACCCATAAAAAGAATTGTATTGGTCGGCTGATGCCTGATCATGAATAAAAATGGGCGGTCAATGATGAGAGAAATTGGCTCTACCGGCATGACTGATTTGATACCGACGATGACTGCGGTTGCAGCGGCTGCTTCTGCACCAGACTCATCAACCGTGATCGTGGCTTTGTGTAAAACATCGCTGATCATCAAGGCCTCTTCATCAGCAATGCCTGAAAAATCAGCCGATTCCTGATCAAATGCATTACCCATTCCTAGGGCGATTAGCGGGTCGTTCGCATTGATATCGGATTCGAAATCAAATTTGGGCATTTCTAAATCCACTTGTGTGAAAGCCATATTTTTAAAAATGTTGACCAGTTCCTCCTGGCTTAATTGAGCTTCAAACTCGTTGAAAGCACCAGTATCTGGCACCAGCAAGGTCATAACAAAATCACTGCTCAGGTAAGGTAAATCAATAGCCTGATAATTTTCTCCCTGCCCATAAGCCAGGTTTTCCCCAAAAAGCTTCATGCTTTCAACAAGGATTTCAGACCCGTCAAGCGTGTAAAATGGTGATTCAGCTGTCTGGTTTTTATTAAAGGGATGCAACCATGACCCATTGAAATAAATTGCATTTGTCAGGACCAAACGTGTAAGGGAGTTAATTGTATTTTCAGGGATTAAGTCTTTGATTTTCTCTTCAGTTTCTTCTGAGACCCAATCATTGATTGCCAATCGCGAACCTTCCGGGTTTTGTTTAAAATCCACAGCAAACAAACCCGCACCATAATGCTGCGCTAAAACATCCAAAAAGGCTGTCTTAAAATTGAAATCTTCCTGGCCCCAAATCGAATTGGAAATATTCAGCTGAAAATAGCCGTTCTCCATGTCGTTGTTGAGTGGTTCCTGAGACTGTTCAATAGACTGTAATAAAGCGTTAAAAGCGGTATGGATTGTTTTTTCTGGCAGGCCGAATTGTAAAGCTTTGAGCATAGCCTGTTCAGTATCTGATTCTGCTCCGGCTAAGGTCATACTCAAAGCCAGGGAAATACTGAAGGGTGAAAAGACGAGGTTATCATCCTTGCCAGGGACCTGGTTGTAAAAGGCCAGGGCAAAAGCTGCGTTGTTCTCGGTCAAGATTCTAATTTGATCCTCATCAATATTGGGATCAATCTCCCTCGGCAGTTCACTTTTTAAAAAACTTACGGGTTGCTCTTTCAGGTTTTGCTTTGTCGGATCAGTTACGGGCTCGATAGCATGGCCTGTATCTGACTCAGGTTCGGGTCCAACCAATTCGGGTTGTGGTTGACATGCTGAAACGAACAATAATGTGAATGCGGTCAAAGCAATTATAAACATTTTCATTTCTTTCTTCTCCAGTACTAAAAATTCTATTACATTTGTATTAGGGACGGAAATTAAATTATATTTGTTCCAGAGCAATAAAAGGAATAGGGCGTTTCACTTCAAGTTCATCTGGTTACTCCGGTTCCTTCACCAGTATCGCTCTGGCAGGTGCGCCTTCACAATTGAGTATCTTCAATGGCAGGCAATATAACTGATAAACCCCGGCCGGTGCATTTGAAAGGTCCAGCCCTTCCAAGAGGACGATTTCTGATGAAAGGAGAATTTGATGCGGTAGAATGGTGTCGGAAAAAGCTGCAATCGACAGATAATCAATGCCAATCAGGTCAAGTTGGAGATTTTTAAGAAACTGCGCCCCAGAGGTGTCGAGGGCAACATAATCCTGGTTGAAGCTATCCTGAAATGGCCTTAACAGCGATGAATTGCGTGTGCGGAAGAGCACTTTTTTTATCTTGTTTAGCAGGCAGGTTGCCGGGTTTGTTTTGAGGACATGTTCTGAAATCATAGTCACTTCTTTATCAATCTCAATGACCAGAACTTCACCGATTAATTTGCTGAAAGGGATTTGATCTATTGTTTTTTCGTGGTCGATAAAATGTTTCGGCGCATCAATATGCGTTCCAGTATGAACGCCCATGGCTCTCCGGGAGATATTGGCAATATCACCGTTGGAAATGGATGCTATTTGCGTCAGCTCAACGGTCGGATCACCCGGCCAGATCGGCATTTGCGTTGTAATTGGCATGCTGATATCGATTATTTTCATCAAAACCTCTATCGATAAGAATCAAGTGCTATTTGAAAGGTGCGGGAGAGTAATGCTTGTCTCTCCCCAGCAAGCATCGGTCGTGGGCGGGCATAATCTTCTAACATGGTCGTCAGCAATTCAATGCTGATCAATTGCCCATCGTAGAAGACCAGCCGGTCGATAAATCCCTCACGGGTTCCCTCCATCAACGTGTCATTGTAATAAACTTCCATCTGGTCGAAAAACAGGTTTCCCAAGCCAAAGTGCAGGAAACTTTCTTCGTGAAAAATCATACTTTTTGGGGTGTGTGCCTGGCTGCCGTTGACAATCAAAGCGCCTGCATCGGCAATTTGCTTAAAATCAATCTCCATTTGAGGATTGGGATAAGCAGAATAATCCTCTTTGTATTGCAAGGTCACAATGGGCAAATAGCCTTCAGACCGCAAATTTCGGATTTCATCGATTAACCAATGGTAATCCCCACAGGCTGCAGCACCTGGAGATGAGTCACCGGCCCACGCCACGGGTGGGCCAATAAGATTGCAGCCAATGAAAGCCAATTGATTGCCGTTGTGGCTGACTTTTACGGGTGTTTTGGCGTCAATTAAATCCCAACCGCCTGCATAGGTGAGCCAACCGCGCTCGGCATACATTTCCAATGTTAATCTGGCGGCTTGTTCACCGTAATCCAGCAGGTGATTACCGCTTAATTCGATAATATTTGCCGAAACATAATCCAAAAGCTCAATTCGATCAGGTGATGAGCAAAATATTAAGTCTTGTTGGAAGGGGTCTGGCTGGGGGCAGTTTTCTGAAAATGATACCTCATTGCTGATATGAACAAGATCTGCTGCTGAAAACCAGGGGTAAACATCTGTTCCAGGAAAAGTATTCCCCTGGAGATCCATCCGATTGGCTGTCGCTCGCACCAGAGCCGTGACACCAGTCATCAGCAATACAGTGCGCTTGTCGCTATTGTAATTGGTTTCAGGGAGGGGGCTCAGCTGATAACCGGATTTATTGTCAACCCAAATTTGAACTTTAAGCGGGTAATTTTTTGGTGAAAACTCGGTGTCAATTGGTGATTGCCCATCAATCCGCAATACTTTCCAGCGAGGCGTAAGTTCTTCAAATGGTAAAATTGAAATAAAAGGTTGATTGGTTAGCGCTTGTTTGTCCAAGGTTTCCTGGTCAACAATTTCAACCGATGCCCCCCTTGGTTCGCCAAAAATTGCGTCCATGATGGCATAATTTTCCGATGTTAATTTGATTTGTGAAAAGCTCAAATTATCAACTATCCCGCCTTGCCACAAAGCGATGACGTCATCCATGGAAGCCGCATCGGCGAGCGTGTAAAACGGAGCAACCAAAGCATAGACCCAGGTGCTGCTGGGAAGGCTGGTTGGACTGGATTCTTTCCCGCTAATTAAAAATTGAATATCAGCATTTAGCTGACTCTCTGTCAGGGTAATGTTGGGAATTGCTTGTTCATTTCTCAAGCTAGCAGGTAGGCCAGGGTGCATAAAAAGCAGGGTGTCGGCACCATCTGTGGCTTTAGGGGTGATCGTATTTTGGACATCTGAGGGAATCACAGTTTCTTTTGTTGTAGGGGAGGCTGTCGCTTTCTGAGCGGGGGTCAGCGTTAATTGCCACTTCGCATAGTGATTACGAAGAGAAAACGAAGGGGACACTTGCGTTACAGGCAGTGAACAACCGCTGACCATAACCAACATTAAAAAAGCCGCCAAAAAGTTGAGCCCAAATAATTTTTTGCGCATCCGTTTTGAATTTCCAATAGCAAATCTCTTTCTTGATCCCTTTGATTATACTGGAGGTGAAATATATCATCTTCATAGAACTTGAGAGCAATACTTTGTATAATCAGGCTGTAGACAAGAAAAAGGACGAGAATCACATGCGCGATGTTGCCGTAATTGGTATTGGACAAACTAAAATTGATGAACACTGGGATAAATCATTGCGAGAATTGGCAGGTGATGCTGCTTTAGCCGCAATGGCGGAAGCAGGTGTAACCAAGGTCTCCAATGTTTATGTTGGCAATATGCTTTCTGAAGGAGCAAATCTTCAAGCACAACTTGGCGGTTTAATAGCAGATTGGATTGGACAACGTTATTCTGAAGCTGTGAAAATTGAATCGGCGTGCAGCTCGGGTAGCGCCGCCTTTCGAGCGGGATTTTTGGCTGTAGCGTCTGGAGAGGTGGATGTTGCTCTGGCCGTTGGCGTTGAAAAAATGACGGATTCACCTGGTTCAGAAATCACCTCAAGCCTGGCTACAGCGGCGGATGCGGATTGGGAAGTTGAACAGGGCCTTTCCTTTGTGGCGTTGAATGCACTCATCATGAAGCGGTATTTATATGAATACGGTTGGGCCGCTGAAGATTTTGCAGAATTTTCAATCAATGCCCATGAAAATGCGTTGTCCAACCCAAACGCACGGTTTCAGCTGCCAATTTCCAAAAGCAGTTATAGCAAATCTCCGTTGATTTGTGATCCAATCAACTTACTGGATGCATCACCCATCGGTGATGGAGCCGCAGCCGTGGTTCTGGTGCCTGCAAACACGGTTTCAACTGAGGCCCCCAGGATCGTTGTGGCTGGTTCTGCTGCTGCTACGGATGCCATTGCAATCCACAGTCGAAAATCACCTTTGTGGCTGCAGGCTGCTGAAATCTCGGCCAAAAAAGCGTACGCTCAGGCGGGCATTGGTCCAGAGCAAATTGATGTTTTTGAATACCATGATGCTTTTACAATTGTGGCTGCGTTGTCATTAGAGGCGGCGGGGTTTGCCGCGCCTGGACGGGGACCGGCGCTAGCAAAAGAGGGGGATATCAAAATCGGTGGCCGGATTCCCGTAGCCACTCTTGGGGGGCTAAAAGCCCGCGGGCACCCGGTTGGTGCAACGGGTTTATACCAGATTGTTGAAGTAATCCAACAATTGCGCGGAAATGCTGGTCAAACACAGGTCACGAACCCCGAATTTGGTATGGCTCAGAATATCGGTGGAAGCGGTTCAAATATTGTTACCCATATTTTCCAACGACTTGAATGATTAATAAAAATCGCTAACATTATTTACCAAATCGGCTTTACGACGCGAGTATAATTTATTTGTCTGTATCCAATGCTGAGGAGGATTTTAATGTTTGAATTCCATGTCTCGCGTTTAAGCAGAGAAAACTATCAGTTTGACCAATCCCTATTCCAATTTGATGGAAACGTTATTTTTGCTAATTTCCTGGCTGCCCGTGAATTTGCTCAGAAGATAAATCACAAAAAAGACCTGGTAAATTTTCCAGAGCAAGCGGTCAGGCCAGGAGAAATCAATGCGTTGGGGCTAATCGATGAGATTCTTCACCTGGTTATTCACCTCTATCGCAAGAGCATAAACCCCCTGGCAATGGTTGAGGCCCACGACAAAATTAAAGCATGTATCAAACCCGACAATATGAATTTAACCCTCAGCCGCTTTACCGAAGAATTTCCGCCATTAAACGTTTATCTGGGTGAAATGCACGCGGATGCTTACCTTTTAGGAAGCACTGGCGGAACAGCCAACACCATACTGACATTAGAAGAGTTGCTCATGCTGTGGGTCACCAATCAAAACCCGGCTGCAGAGGTTTTTACAGAATTATTTGATGATACAAATTTAATGTTGGGGACGTTATATCCTCAGATGGTTTCAGGTTTATCAGAATTTTTTAAAAGCCAAGCTTTTTTTGGGCCGGATAATCAGGATCTGGTGACCATGCTGCTCAGTCCGGCGATGGCTGAACCGAATTCATTGGCCGGACAGCTTGAATACATTCGAAGCAAGTGGGGCTATCTGATTGGGGAGTATCTTTACCGCTTGTTAAGTTCAATCGATTTGATCAAAGAAGAGACGAAAGCCGTTTTTTCGGGACCTGGTCCTACACAGCTTGTTCAATTTTCTTTAACGCATAAAGAAGAAGAGGAAAATTTCAGCCCGGACAGCGATTGGATGCCAAATACTGTGATGATTGCGAAAAATTCTCACGTGTGGCTTTACCAATTGTCGGAGGCCTACCAACGGGAGATAAAAAGGTTAGATCAGATTCCGGACGAAGAACTCGATAAATTGGCTAATTGGGGCTTCAATGGCTTATGGTTGATTGGCGTATGGGAACGTAGCGAAGCTTCAAAACAGATCAAACAGCTCTGTGGTAACCCAGAGGCGATTGCATCTGCATATTCTTTACGCAATTATGTTGTTGCAGAGGCTCTCGGCGGTGAACAGGCTTATCAAAACCTGCGAGATCGAGCCTGGTGTCGAGGAATTCGTCTGGCCAGCGATATGGTGCCGAATCATATGGGGATTGATTCCGATTGGGTGGTTAATCATCCGGATTGGTTTCTCTCCTTGCCTTACAGTCCCTATCCCGCCTATTCATTTTCTGGGCCGGATTTAAGCCCAGATGAACATGTTGGTATATTTCTTGAGGACCATTATTACGATCGCACCGATGCAGCCGTTGTGTTCATGTGGGTTAATAAGTCCACCGGCGAAAGGCGGTTTATCTATCATGGTAATGATGGCACCAGTATGCCCTGGAACGACACGGCACAATTAAATTATCTCAACACCGAGGTGCGTGAGGCTGTTATCCAGACAATTTTGTCTGTGGCAAGAAAATTCCCCATCATCCGTTTTGATGCGGCCATGACGCTGGCAAAAAAGCATTTTCAACGACTGTGGTTTCCCCTTCCTGGCTCGGGTGGCGCTATCCCAAGTCGAGCGGCGTATGGCCTTATAAGAGATGAATTTGACCGAGCATTTCCAAAGGAGTTTTGGCGAGAGGTGGTCGATCGCGTTGCCAGGGAAGTTCCGGATACGCTCTTGCTGGCAGAGGCCTTCTGGTTGATGGAAGGGTACTTTGTACGTACATTGGGCATGCACCGAGTTTACAACAGTGCGTTTATGAATATGCTGCGCAATGAAGAAAACGCGAAATATCGCCAGATAATTAAAAACACGCTGGAGTTTGACCCTGAAATCTTGAAAAGATATGTTAATTTCATGAACAACCCCGACGAGAAAACCGCGGTCGAGCAGTTTGGAAAAGGCGACAAATACTTTGGGATCTGTACGTTGATGGTCACCATGCCCGGTCTGCCCATGTTTGGGCACGGACAGGTTGAGGGATTTGCAGAAAAATACGGAATGGAATATTTCCGGCCATATTGGGATGAAGCGCCAGATCCATACCTAATAGAACGTCACCAACGTGAAATTTTCCCGCTCTTAAAACAACGTGACTTATTTTCAGGTATTGAGCACTTTCTCCTATTAAACTTTCACACTGGCAAGCATCAGGTCAATGAAGATGTTTTTGCGTACATCAATGGCAACAGGGATACGCGCGCATTGGTGGTCTACCACAATAAATTTGGCTCAACGCAAGGCTGGATCCATTTCTCTGTGGGTTTTCTAGATAAAACCACAGGCCGAATTGAAAGCAAACTCTTACACGAAGGTCTCAATCTTTCTATTCAACCAGGCCAGTTCATCGTTTTTAAAGATCATACCTCAAACCTGGAATACATCCGATCGGGTGATGAGGTCAGACGCTCGGGCCTCTATTTTGCATTGGACGCATACGAACACCATGTGTTCACAGAATTCCGCGTGTTGGACGACAATGCTGACAGCCAATTTTCCCAATTGAACCAGTATTTGGGTGGGAGAGGGGTGCCGAGCATTGATGAAGCTTTGCAGGCTTTAATGCTATCCCCGATTCTTAAGCCGTTTAAAGCCCTGGTTAATAAAGAAGAGCTTCAAACTCTTTACCAGGTGCACTTGGAGTCCAGGCAAGAAAAACCCAACTCGGTGGTATTGAAGGAACATAAAGAAAAATTCCTTAATCTGTTAGCAGCGATCAGCGATTACATCCACCGCCAAGGCGAGTTAGATCCAATTGCCCGGGATAATCAACGTGGCTTAGATGCAATCTTAAAACTACTTGTTTTCGATGATCATTTCCCATTTCCTGGCTCAGCAAAATACCAGCAGATCGTGCACTATATTAAAGGTGGGAATAACAATCAACCCGTTACCTGGTTTACATTATTTTTGTGGAACGACCTGAGGCTGCTGGGTCGGGTTCTCACCGCTGATGATGATTTTGCTGCGATCAGCCGCAGCTTGTTAGAAGAATGGGGGCTCGTCAGAGTTGTGCGGGCTGAATTAGAACAACTCAATTTGAATCATGAAATGATCTATCGAACAGAAACAATCTTACGATTAATCATCCAACATCAAAACTGGGTTTTTGCTGTCTCCGAAAACGCCACTTATGGTTTGGTTAATGCCTGGTTTGCGGATGAAGAAATAAGATCGTTTTTAAACATCAATCGCTATCGAGAAAAGTTGTGGTTCAACAAAGAAGCGTTTGAAGCGCTGATGTGGTGGATGATGACGATTGCCCTGATTCGGCTCAGTGCTGATCCGACGATTAGTCATACCGAGCGGGTTGGACGACTGTTTATCGCCTTTGAACACATCAATAAGATATTGGAAGCAAAAGAGCATTCAGAATATCAGGTCGAAAAATTGCTGGTAGGGTTAAAATAGGAAACCTTTTCTTCTGAAAAATCTTGAATACGAAGGCAACGTTCGGCAAATATGGTGTCGCCGCGCAATCCAGTGCGCTCATCTTTTACTTTCTTTAATAGCATCAGAGCTTTTGATCTCAATTCACAGCCTGTGACCTTTTCAGTTAACCAAACAGCCTGTGCAGCGTAGGCGATGTTGTTTTGGGGTTCAATACGGTGAAAATGGTCGAAGAACCAGCCACATGAGGTGAAAATCCTTTGTCGCTCATATTGTGCTGCCAGCAACATACTGATTTTGTTAAAATCATCATTAGTCAGGGGGTTTTTAATGTATTGATTCAACAGCTCAGCGAGCTCTACCTGTCCTAAAAATACATGAATGTAATCATTTCGGAGTTCCCACATCTGCTGTGTGTAGGCTTGCATAAAGTTTTTGTATTCCCGGTCGATCTCGTGTGCGATTTCCTCCAGGCCCAGACGGAGATATGCCTTCCAGCTTGCACCTGGCGTGCAACCACATTCATCCTTCCAGCGAACAACGCCATGCAAGCAGCTCCAGGATGAGTGCTCGACCAGATCTACGAAGAATTCGGGTTTATTCTCCTGAAGCCAGAGTCCTGGATAAGTGAGTTCAAGGTTGTGCGTATGCAGGGCGCCATTCAGCAGATGAGCAAGAAATTTATCCCGGAAAACTTTGTGATGGCCATAAACCTCACCGTCGGATGCAATCAGTGTGATTTTGTTTTTCCTGTCATTGTTTGGTTGGAAGAGCGGACACACTTTTTCCAGCACAAAAGCATCAGCATTTCGTGTAGTTTCTGAAATAAAACTAATTGATGTACTCAAATCCTGATGATACAGGAACACAATGAGTGGTTTCCTGTTGCCCGGCAGTCTGACCAAGTAGGGCTGATTAGCAAGATAGCCTTCAGGTAAAACGACTTGCCAGGGAGCCAGAATGGTGAATTGGATGTCGTGATCTGCTAAAACGGTGAGCGTTTCTAGGTCGACAGCTGTTTCGGGCAACCACATCCCGCAAGGTGAATGTCCAAATCGGTGTTCAAAATCAGCTATGCCCCATTTAATCTGGGTGATTTTGTCGCGTCGGTTGGCTAAGGGAAGAATTACGTGGTTGTACGGTTGAGCTAAAGCGTTGCCAACACCATGCTCCTTAAATAATCGTCTTTCCTGCGCAATAATGGCGTGGTAGGTGCTTGGATCGTAGGTTTCCATCCAGTTGAACAGTGTCGGGCCAATATTAAAACTAATTTTTTCAAAATTCCCCAGCTCAGCATTGGGTTGATAACACTCTGCGTGGATTCGCTCATTCCAATTATGATATGGTTCAGCTCCAATTTCATCGGGTATCAATCCGGAAAGAGGATCCTCTCTGGGGGGCTGGTAGAAATGGCCATGAATACAAACTGCGTTTAATCCCATCGTGTGATTGTGCGCTTTCTTTTTGCAAACAGCGTCCACAAACGCTTACGAAAGCTTTCTCCTTTAAGGTAGTCCAAACGTTGATGCATTCTGGCGGGGATCAGGCTGAACTCCCGAGGCAAAACATCCATTGATGTTGTCCGGTTCGTTGCAAGATAATCCAGCCAAAAGACTGAGCTTGGAAAATTGGGTGTAATCGTCTCAAAAATTTCAGTAAAAAACCTTAATAATACAGGGGGTACATTAATAAAGTGACGTTTAATACCCATTTTTTCTGTGATGAGTGTACAGATTTCTTTAAAGCTTAAATATTCTGGTCCACCGATCTCAATCGTTTCATTTATCGTTTGAGGCATATCAATGGCCCAGGTCAGTGCGGTGGCCAGGTCATCCACCCAAATCGGTTGCAATAACGTAGACCCCTCATCGGGCAACATTACAACGAAAGGGGACAGTTTTAATAAAGAAGCCAATCCATTAGTAAAATGGTCATCTTTTCCAAAGGCAACAGCTGAACGCACAATAGTATATGGAAGATTTGTCTTTTTTATCGCTCGTTCTGCAAATGCTTTCGCTTTGAGCAATGGATAAGCTGAAGCATTATCAGCGCCGAGATGGCTTAAATAAATAAAACGATTAACTTTTGCTTGTGAAGCTACTTGAGCAAGCCTATCTGCACCCTGGACATCAACAAGATTAAGTTGGGCTTGCCTCCCCGAAGATTCTGCACTGGCAAGATGAAAAATGATATCAACGCCTTTCATTGCAGCCCGTAAACCTTTCATATCCGAAAAACTGGCTATAGCAACATCTAAGGGAATTCCTGTTGGAAAGTTCGGCGATGATTTTGAAGGCCTGATTAACAGTTTGATTGGATAACCAAGCGTAGAGAGCTGGCGGATGAGCGCATTGCCAACGAAACCAGTACCACCGGTAATCATAATCATGACGTGTGAATTATAGCAGAAATTCTTATCTATGTTGGCACAACCCTTGCAATGGATTTATGTGATCAATGATATTAACAATAAAGGTTAACCATGGAAAATAAGGCGATAAAAATCGGTTTTACATACTTCTCGTCAAAAGAATATTTTCTTGAAAACCAGCTTGATACCTGGCTTCAATCATTACAAAAATGGAATGGCACTTATGTAATTTTTACTGCGGATTTCGATACCTTAATCCCTGAAGACGTATTTGCCAAGGTTAGAAATTTCGGACTGGAGCCGATGCTTCATTTCAATACGGAATTACCCTCGGCACGCAGGTTCAACGACGTCGCGTTAATTTTGGATCTCTATCAAAAATGGGGAACAAAATATGTAATTCTTGGCGATCAACCCAATGTAAAAAAGAGTTTCTCATCATCACGCAGCCATAAAGGTACTTTGGTGGATGATTATCTCGAAGGCTTTATGTCCCTGGCAAACCATGCTGTGAAAATTGGATTAATACCAGTCATCGCTCCTTTAGCACCCGGGGGTGATTTCTGGGACTGCTCTTTTTTGGAGTTGGTTTTAGAGGGATTAAAACAAAAAAGAATGACAGATTTACTTGATGCCATGGTGCTGTCAAGCTATGGGTTCACATTTAGCAAGCCGCTTTCTTGGGGTAAGGGAGGACCTGAATACTGGCCAGGGTCTAAACCTTATATCACCCCGGATGGGCAACAAGACCAGATCGGATTCAATAATTTTGAGTGGTTGCAAGCCGTCAGCTTGCGGAGACTCGGTAAGAAGTTGCCGGTGATCATTCTGAATGCAGGCAGTCCTGGGCCTAAGATTAACCAAGCGGGGGGTTTGAAAGTCGATGAAACGCTTCGAAAAATCGTCCAGGCTTGTCACCATGGGGACAACCTTACGGATCGAGCGACCGATCAGCCTGCTTTTAATGAATTTGTAGTAGCGTGCAGTATATCGTTGGAAGAATTGCTGGGTTTAATCGCTGATTCAGATTCTTTGAAAGCCCTCGATCAGATTTTCGTACAAAGCCAATCGAGTCAATCGCAGCCCAAAGCCAACCCTGTCAACCAAAAAGTATTTGATCACTACTTACTTTTACCATCGTATACCTCTGGAGTGTCAGATGTCGTACTGAATAAAGTCAGACCGTTGATAAAAAAATTCAGACCAACGCTGGGGTTCTCGATTGAAGAAGCTTTGCATGCAGCCAAGGTGACGGTCTTTCCAGACCCCAATATATTCACAGCTGAACAAATAAATAAACTCAGAGTAGCTGGTTGTGACGTTGAAATTCTCCCACAAGCAGGAATAGAAATTGCAACCTTATTACAAGATTAATTAACCGAAAGAGGATCACATGGATCAAAAAACAGCTCCTGTTCCAATCAAGCATACGCCGATCGAGACCCCGAAGCCCAAAGTTGTTGCTGTTGGTTTGGGCGGCGGCGGGTGTAATGCTGTCAATCGAATGATTGAATTTGGTGTCAAGGGTGTTGAATTTATCGCTTGTAATACAGACAGACAAGCGTTAGAAAGCTCTTTAGCCAATAAAAAAATTCAATTAGGCCCTAAATGCACCAGAGGATTGGGCGCGGGTGGCTTTCCGAGTATTGGTGAGAAAGCCGCTGATGAGAGTATTCAAGCCCTGGCTGATGCCCTTGATGGGGCGGAGATGGTCTTTCTAACCGCAGGTATGGGCGGTGGAACCGGCACTGGTGCTATTCCGGTAGCGGCAAGAGTGTCACAATCCATTGGTGCTGTTACGATTGCGGTGGTAACCACACCGTTTGCTTTCGAGATGGGACGACGCCAAAGGAATGCCGTCATTGGCCTGCAGAAACTGAGACAATATACCGATACATTGATCACGGTCTCAAATGATCGTTTACTTGAGGTTGCGCCACCGGATTTGCCACTTGAAATGGCTTTCAAACTTGCAGACGATGTCCTGAGGCAGGGTGTCAATGGTATTAGTGAATTAATTGTTGAAACAGGGTTGATCAATGTGGATTTCGCGCATATTAAGCGTGTGATGTCTTTAGGCGGCGGTGCATTAATGGCCATCGGCACCGGGGAAGGTAAGGATAAGGCTATTCAGGCTTTGCAAAAAGCGCTTCATCATCCGATGTTGGATGAAATTCGGCTTGATGAGGCTACTGGAATTATCGCAAACTTTAGTGGCGGTGATGACTTAACATTTGTTGAGGTCGCTGAAACAATGAACTATTTACAAGAAATGACAGGCAACCAGGCAGAGATCATCCCGGGGGTTATTAGTGATCCCAATCTAACCAATCGTGCCCAGGTGATTCTTGTTGTAACAGGCTTGGGAGCTTTACCGATTGAAAAAGCAATTCCTGGTGCTGAGAAATATTGGGCTGAATTCTCGGCTTCGGAACAAACCCACCAGGGAAATCAAATCGCAGCGTCCACGCCAAGACACCACAATAATTATCAAGAGCAACCTGTCAACGAGAGTGCTTATTCGTTTTCGCAGCCCCAACCAATGGTCATGTCCTCAGATTTAGACGTGCCAGCTTTCCTCAGAAAAAGGATTAAAAATTAGCTATGGAAAAAAACGCACTTGATATTTTGTGTCAACAAGTTTTTCAACAGTATCCGCTTTTTAAAGGGCAAAAGCCCATTGTATCAAAGCAGGGTAGTGATCGATATCTGTTAGTATTTATAACCACCGGCGAGACCCCTGACGGGAAATCCATTCAACAAAAACTTCGTGGGGTTTCCAGCTCGTCTGGCTAGGTGCTTAAAACTACAATGAGCAAGTGAAATATCATGTCGATTAACAAATTTGTACAGGAACTTGAAAAAGGTTTCTGGAAGATGTTTATTCCATTACTATCAGGCGAGGGAAAGCTAATGAAAACAATTCGGACAACAAAACAGGCTACAGATCGTCAATGGGGGAATTTCATCTTTTTGATTTTTATTTGGGCCGCGATTGGTTTCGTCTCAGGTATGCTTATCGGGAAAGTATTGTTGATTTTGCAATTGTTATAAATGTTCATTTAATGATTAAATACAAAAAGTGCTGGATGAACACCGGCACTTTTTTGCGTCTTTATAGTTTAACCACGCTTGACGCCAATTAAGAAACGTATTAGTTAATCAGACTGACAGCGTAGTTTAAAAAAGCAGGTTAGCGAATACATCTTCTGCATCCGTTTCAGTAACAATCGCGGGGATGTCTTTGAACAACGTCCAGCGTTCTTGCAACTCAACTTGTCCCTTCGGAGGGATTGTTTCCAGCGGTCCAAGGGCTTCGAGTTCCAGCATTTCGTCGTTGGTAAAAACCTCAAAATTCGTTCCCATATCAGGGTAGATTCCATCCAAGAGGAGAGGAACCTGTTTAACAAATAAATACCCCTGATTGATATAGGCGCCCCAACCCATGGATGTGAAAAGGCCAAGTTTCTGAGGTTTTTTTATGCCCGGATCTTGTTTGATTAAGATGTACTTGGCGCCTAAGGTAAAACGTTGGTCTGATAAATCGGTATACGGCCAGAGGGAAAGGGTACAGGTGGGGACAAGAAATTCAGGGTGCGAGCCTCTAGGCGGTAAAGGTAAGATTGCCAGGCCGCCGGGTGCCATCACAGAAATCGTCCAGGGAGCCGTCTCGATTGCCCAAAGATTGTGATTAATTAAGCGATGCGTTAAATAAACTTCTGGCTTGTTGGGGGCCAGCGTAATCTCGATTTGTTTTTGAATGCCTGTGGAAGTTTCAGGTTTTTGGGTAGCGACCAAACTGTGTTCAATTTCTTGGATGAGTACGGGTTCACGATCTGGGTAGTAGGTACGGGGTTGCGCTTCGGGCGCATGCCAAAGACGGTGACCACCAAAATTCAACCATTGATCACCAAAGGTCTTGCCCATTTGATCAGGGTACTCATGGAGGACGTTCATTTCATCAATATAGCCAAATCGAATGATCCTGGGGCCAACATCACCAGTAATTATCAATTCTGTAGTTGAATTGTAGAGGCGATAACAGTTTTCCCAACCACCATAGCGCACCTTTTCAAGCATATTGGCACCTCATTTCTGATAGCTTTCTAAAATGCTATGGATAATAAATATGATTATAACTTGTAAATCAAGTTTGACTTAAACGATCATCAATTCGTCCGCTCGTCTAAATTAATGATCATACAAAAGCCTTTAATTTAAGAAAGCGAAAAGCCCGCTGCAACGGGCTTTCCTGGATTCCCTACAATACTAGTGGTGTAAGAGAACAATGTGAACGGTTCATTCACATGTTCACATTTTACAACAATCTACCCTGCCTGTCAAGAAAATATTTAGATTTAACTCATAAAAAAACAATTAATATTGCGTATAGAAATCATGTAAAAAGACCTTCGGTTCGTTTTTTAATGAACATTGAAGATTCAAGATGCATAAAGCTTTGTAATGATTTACCTTGACATCAATTGCTATTCCATGATAGAATAGGGTTCGTGAAACGATCTCTTCCAGATGAAATTATTCTTGGACTCCTCAAAGCGCGTCCTTCCCACGGGTATGACCTCTTGGAAGTCTTTCGTTCAAAGTCTTACTTAGGGCAGAGCTGGACAATGAGTACCAGCCAGCTTTATGCCGTCCTCAAACGCTTAAACAGGGAGGCATTAATAACGGGGACTGAAATTGATTCACCAAATGCGCCATCCCGCGTAGAATATGCAATTACGCCTCATGGAGAAGCAAAATTGTTGGCCTGGTTGTATGAGCCCAACCCATCCTCGAGCATTTTCCGGATTAGATTGCTGTTTTTAAGCCGAATTTTTATTGCAAACCTGCTCGAACTACCCTGTGAAGAAATTGTTAGTGCACAAATAATGGCTTGTGAAGCCCAAAAAGCTATTTTTTTGACAAGGTTGACGAGTTGTGATTCTGATTTCGTGAGGTTGACAATAAATTTTGTAATTAACCAACTTGATGCTGCCACAAATTGGCTTAACGCAAGTAATTTTGACGTGGCCATTAATTAAAACCCGCCTATATGAAAGGATATTAACATGAAAAATAACCCACTACGCATAGCCACTGTCATTATCTTGATCAGCTTATTTTTGATAGGATGTACAAGCACACCTCAAGGGGATCAGACACAGCTTATTGAAACAGACAATGATGCAATCTCGGTGGTTGAAGAAGTCCTTGAAGAAGATGTTTCCAATTCAGATATAGATATTGAGATACCCCGCTTTACAATAAAAGCAGACGTTAACCTTCAAGGGGAACTGTCAGCGCTTTATTCTGCGTATTTTGATGGCGAATTACCTGTATTTATTATGGATGATCCTGATTTGCTCGTAACCGCTGCACCGGAGATTGCAGCTGAACGCCCGGTGGTTTATCCAACGTTCCTGCCAGATACGATATTAATTCCACAAATTGACAATGAAGACATCGATAACTTCATCCAATTTGCAATTTCACCCGATGGGCAGCAGGTATTAATTGAAATCGGCGCATTACCAGAGATATTAGTAATTACCGATCAAGCAGGTCGGCAACTTGAGATTCACCAGCCAATTCGACAAGTGCTGTCAGCTTATGGGCCAGCGACAGCCGTTATTTACAGCGTCAACGGTTGGGACCGGCTTGTTGCTGCCAGCTACCTGGGCGCCAGGGATCCTCAGGGTGCTGAAGCCATGGAGCGAATTGATCCACGCTTTCCAGAACTTGTTGGGGATGACCTTTTTTCACAACAAGAATTTGATCTGGAAGAGGCCGCTGCACTTGAGCCAAATTTGATTATCGGAGCCTCACGCTCATCGTGGATTGAAAGCGTTGAACAATTGGGCGTTCCAGTTTTCTTGGTTGAGGCCGAAACGGCCCAGCAATTGCGAGAAACCGCCCTTTTAATTGGTGAACTGTTTGGGCCGCACAGCTACGCTCAAGCCCAGGCATGGGTTAATTATTTTGATTGGGTGATTGACACGATCCAAAAACAGTGGAGTGAAAATCCTATGGAACCAAAACCACAGGTGCTGTTTTCGGGCACTGAGCCTCTACGGGTAGCCAGTGGAGATATGTACCAGACAGAGATCATTGAATCGGCAGGAGGCATTTCGGTCAGCGCTGAATTGTCTGGCTATTGGAACGACGTCAACCTGGAACAGGTCGTTATTTGGGACCCGGAACTGATTATTATTCCTCCTTACGGCGGTGCAAAAGTTGAGACGATCACTGAAAGCCAGGAATGGCAAATTATTGATTCAGTTGCTTTTGGGCAGGTCTTTCGAATGCCAAAATTGGTCGCTCCATGGGATACACCAGCACCCGATTCTGTGCTGGGCATTGTTTGGTTGGCAGAGCTTTTACACCCGGAGATCGTTGAATTGACTTGTGCATCTGAAACTAATTTCTTCTATAACACATTTTATAACTACGCGATTTCTGGAGATGAAATTGGCGCCATCTGTACCCTTAACTGAGCGGAAAATCAGGCTCTCTAAACCGGCAATTGTCTGGATTTTATTGCTTTTGCCATTTGCTTTGGCAATGGTCGCGATGACTATCGGTCGCTACCAGATCAGTGTTCTGGATACGGTCAAAATTCTACTTTCTCCGATATCTCCGGCCTATGCCGGAGATATTCCGGAGGTTGCTAAACGCCTGGTTTTGCAAATTAGAGCTCCCCGCATTCTGGCTGCCCTTTTAATTGGGGCCAGTTTCGGGGCAACGGGAACAGCCTTTCAGGCGATTTTTAAAAATCCACTGGTGGATTCAAATATCCTCGGTGTGACGACCGGGGCTGGTTTTGGGGCCGCTATTGCGATTTTATTGAGGGGTACCCATTGGCAAATTCAGATTTCCGCCTTTTTGTTTGGTTTGTTGGCGGTCTCTTTGTCCTTTTTTGGTAGTCGATTGTACAAAGCTACACCTCTTTTAGTTTTGACTTTGATGGGCATTCTGGTAGGTTCATTATTTAGTTCGCTGACAGCCTTGCTAAAATACATGGCAGACCCATTGGATTCATTACCAGCGATCACTTTCTGGCTGTTGGGAAGTTTGACGAACATCACCTGGCGCAGTCTTCCAGTATTGGCCGCGATTGCACTGACAGGCCTGGTTTTCTTCTGGTTTTTAGGTTGGCGGTTTAACATCATTTCTTTAGGTGATGAGGAAGCCAAATCCTTGGGAATTAACCCTGTACACATGAAGATGATGATTATTTTCGCAGCCACGTTGATGACGGCAGCGGCTGTCTCTATCAGTGGCGTGATTGGTTGGGTTGGCTTGGTGATTCCCCATGCAGGGAGAATGATGGTCGGCCCGGATCACAAACGTTTGATACCAGCTACAATTGGACTTGGAGCCGCATTTTTGTTATTGATTGATCTGATTGCTCGAGCCCTGCTGCCTGGTGAAATCCCTTTAGGCGTGTTGACCGGGTTAGTTGGCGTGCCGCTGTTAATGGGACTTTTACGTAAGAACCGTACAGGATGGTGATGACTGTGCTCCTGAAAGCCCAAAACCTAAGCTTTGCTTATCAAGCACAGAAAACCATCCTTCACGACATAAACTTGAGCGTGAAAAAGGGCGAAGTACTGTACGTCTTGGGACCCAATGGTGTTGGCAAAACGACTTTGCTTCACATCCTGGCTGGGTTATTGGCCCCTGACACAGGGCAAGTAACCCTTGCTGATCAACCGCTTGGAACCTATCCCGCACAAAAACGTGCTCAAATGATTGGCCTGATACCCCAATTGCATATGCCAGCTTTTGCTTATTCTGTCAAGGAGATGGTCATGATGGGTCGGGCGCCTCATTTGGGATGGTTTAGTTCGCCTTCAGAGGCAGATGAGAGCGTTGTTGAAGAGGCTTTAGAGCAAGTGGGGTTGTATGAATTGCAAGACCGTCCTTATACGAGCCTTAGCGGGGGAGAACGACAGCTTGTTATGATCGCACGGGGGCTGGTACAAAAATGCCATATACTCCTGATGGATGAGCCCACAGCCCATCTTGATTTAAGTAATCAACATCGTATATTGGAGATTGTCAATCAATTAAGCCACCAGGGCCTATCTTTTATTATCTCTTCACATTCGCCTAACGATGCCCTGGCCTATGCTGATAATGTGCTGTTGTTAAGCGGCGGTTGGGTTACTGAATATGGGCCGCCTAAACAAACATTAACTGAACCCATTATTTCTTCGGTGTATGGCATTCAAACGGAAGTGGTTTTTGATTGGCTCGCAGGAATAGCTGTGCCTAAGGCTGTTGTCCCTCGCCGCCCCCTTAAATTAGTACCAGAGTCACTGATTGAGCCGGGAAGCCGATTGAACCAGGTTTATGAGCAAAGCCTGGTTTCACCTCAGATTATCCTGATAACCGGATTGAGCGGGGCAGGGAAGACAACCTGGTGCCAGCGCTTAGCGCAAAGCGCAAAAAAGATGGGGGTAACCGTTGCTGGTATCCTTTCTCCGGGCATTTATGAAAACGGGCGCAAGCTCGCTATAGGCGCCAGAGATCTGTATGGGGGCGAGGAGCGCCAGTTGGCACAATTACGAGAGAAAGAAGATGCAACACTGGCAACACCGCGTTGGGTTTTCGACCCGACAGCTTTAGAATGGGCTAACCAAAAGCTGGGCAGCGCTCCAAAAACTGATTTGTTAATCATTGATGAGCTGGGACCATTGGAATTTCTGCGCGGGGTCGGATTGACAGAGGGGCTGTCGCGTGTCGACTCAGGCAGTTACCGTGTTGCCTGTGTGGTTGTCCGCTCATCTTTGCTGCCAAAAGCACTGCAACGCTGGTCAAACGCTGTGGTTGTAGACGGTGCGTAACCTTTTGATTAATTTACTGCCTTAAACAAATCGTCAGCAAATGATCAACGATCATGTGAAAATCCTCAATGATTTCCATGCTGTTTGATGGAATCACCAAGGGATGGTCAACCATGTTTTTGAGCTGTCCTCCTTCGAAGCCTGTCAGCCCAATGGAAGTCCCTCCAATTTCCTTGGCGGCTTTGACAGCTTCTAAAACATTGGGCGAATTACCACTGCCACTGATGGCAATCAGCACATCGCCAGGGCCCATCAGATTAATCAGCGGCTCAGCAAACACCCGGTCATAACCCTCATCATTGGCATAAGCTGTCAGAGACGGGATATTATCCCCGAGGCCAATCACTTTAATGCGCTTTCTATCTGACAGGCGGGTATTCTTGCCGAAATCACACACCATATGGGCGGCTGTTGCCCAGCTCCCACCATTGCCGCAAACAAAAATTGTGGATTCATTTTCTCGAGCATCCTGGAGTAATTTTGTAATTTCTGCCAGTTCCTTAACAGGAAAACTTTCAATGACCTGGGTTAAAGCTGATAAGTAGTTCTTAATCGTCGTTATATTATCTGTCATTCTAAAATTATCCTCTGATTTGATGTTGATATTCATGATGACGGCGTAACACATCTTTCTGGGTCGCTACGCCAGTTGTTCCCAGTTGCTGAACGGTGATTGACCCCACCAGGTTTCCAATATAAGCCGCTTCCAGGCTTGTCGCTCCAGCACAAAGGGCTAACCCAATTCCTGCCAGGACGGAATCGCCTGCGCCGACGATATC
Organism: Chloroflexota bacterium; assembly: GCA_012522475.1. Taxonomy (GTDB): domain Bacteria; phylum Chloroflexota; class Anaerolineae; order Anaerolineales; family Anaerolineaceae; genus Brevifilum. The sequence goes on from JAAYKH010000014.1 coordinate 22,920, forward strand.
GATCGGGCCTTCAAGCTGGTAACCTGGCAGGTGAAAATATTGACCGTTCTCCACTCCACACACACCTTGCTCACCAAGGGTAAGAAATATGGGCCTTTTTTGTATATCCCAAAGGATGTTAGCGTATTGATCTGAGGTTGTAATTAGGTCAGCCAAAGAAACGTTGTGGGATTGACCGGTTACTTCTGCGACGGCTGATGCTGCTTCATGGATGTTCATTTTCAATGAGATATTCCGGTAGACTGACGCGAAATGTCTTGAATCAACCATGACAACCTTATCCGGGTTCTGACCTGCAAGGTCCGATAGGAACTGGCGCAAAGTTGGTGACATCGCGCCGAAACCATCCTGTTTGACCTGTTCTACAACTAAAATACCATCATAGGAAATTAAGGCGGCCTGGAGGTGTTCAACAAGCAAAGCGTTTAAAGAATCCGGATTGGGAGATCGATTGATGATATCAATTCGATTGAGCTCAACGTTTCCTCCATCCAGCTCTTTCATCATTGGTTTTGTGTAGGTTGGTGTGAAACGGTCGCTGGTCTCAATCAGATGGGCAGTGTTCGCGCCCCGTTCGGCCAGGGCATTTCTTAAGGTGTATCCATTGCCATCGTGCCCGATATAGCCAACGACGCCGTGTTGAGCCCCCAAACTTGATAAATTGTTGGTCACCACGCCTGCTGCACCGGGCTGCCCTCGAAAGCCGACTGCCTGGAAGGCTTCCTTATGCGTTTCAATTGAAAATTCAGATAACGCCCGGTCCATTTGAATGTAAAGATCGAGGAAAAAGTCGCCTAACACAGCGACTTTGGTCTGAGAGAATTTTGATAAAATCTCTTCGAGTCGTCTGGTTTCCATACTTTCCACTCCTGTTAGACTGCTTTTTCCATAATTAAGCGGTGTAAATTCGTAATGGTTGCCCGATGCTGTCCCCGGATGTAAAAAGACTCACCACCATCCGCCACGGTACGGACTAAAACCGTCTTGTAAGGACGAAAATAATATGCGGCATTGGTTTTTGGCGCCTCGCTGTGGATGTTATCTCCTAAATCAACCAGATCAAATACAGCAGAAGTGAAGTGCTTTATGGATTGATTATTTTGCCTGGCAACGTTGCGTGCCATTGAAAGGGCTTTCAGATATACTTCAGGGCCCATAACAGCAGTGCCAATGTTGAGGATAACCCCGCCTTCGAGGTTCTGGACAAAATATGCCAGGGTGAGGAAGTCTCGATAACTGCTCTCACCAACGGAAGCACCGTCAAAATTGGGGTGTTCGTGGACAATGTCTTGCCCAATGCTCACATGAACTGTAATTGGGACGCCTAATCGGTACCCGGCAGCAAATAAACTGGATTCATAGTAAGGAAATTCAACCGGGTTTTCATAAATCATCTTTCCGACTGCTTCGCCCAAGCCATATCCATTTTCCTGTGCATAGCGCGCAGCATCATTAACCCGGCCGGTTTCTTTCCACAAGCCAAATTGCCCTTCCTGGATGTACCGGGCAACGGATTCGGTTGATTCACTGATCATGGCGAATTCCAAATCGTGGATGGCACAAGCACCATTGGTGCCAATCAGAGAGATGTACCCTTTTTGCATCAGGCCAATTAGAAAGCGGTTCACCCCACCGCGAATGACGTGCGCACCCATCATAATCATGACGGTCGCACCACGTGCTTTTGCCCGGATTATTCGCTCAGCAAGCGTTTCCAGGTGTGCGTCATAAAATTCCGGAATTGGATCGTCAAGATGCAAAAAGGTGTCTCGGTTTAAATCATTAACACGTTCGTTCAGGGGTTTTAAGATTAATTGGTCTCGATCGAAAATAGGGTAGGGCATATGATTAATCCTGCGGCATTAAATAGTCCCACAAGTGAGGAAAGGGTTTGAAGTCTGGCATGATGACATCTGCACCAGAGGCCATCAGACGATCGCGTTTCCACGCATCTACGCCAGAACGGTTGGTCTCATCAGTCGCCAGCCCAATCGCGATGCCCCCGGCAGCTTTGGCATCTTCAATTTCAACATAACCATCACCAAAAGCAATCAGTTCAGGCCCACTGAGGTTGTTTTCCTGAATGATTTTTTGAATGACCATCCGCTTAGAAAACGACTTGTAATCATCCTGAGCGCCATAAATGGCTTCAAAATAATGGGCGATGCCAAGCAAACCGGCTTCATCGTATACATATTTCTCGTCGGTACCAGAAGCTAAAAAACACACAACACCTTGTTGACAGATTTGTTGCAATGCTTGCAACGCACAAGGGACCACCATTTCTTCGGGTTGGATTTCACCCGAGCGTAAGCCATTTAATCGGTAGATTATCCGTTCCATCAATAAATCATGATATTGATGTTTGTAAATCAAAGGGTCTGTCGGGGTGCCGCCGCGCTTTTTTATTTCTTCGGCCAGTCTGATCATTTGGTAAATCGTTTGCTTGCCCGTTGTTTTAGCAACATAAGCGCGGACAATTTCCTCAAGCTCTTGACGGCTTTCATGATATGGGGTTTCTAACAAGATTTCCACCATCATGGGAATCATGATTTGTTGCCAACCTTCACGGATCAAAGAAATGGTGCCGTCAAAATCAAATATTGCAAATTTGATTAACCCTCGTGGAATCTCAGGGTTGAGAATTTCGATGTTATTCTTTTTTAGCAATCTTGGCCTTTTATTGTTTATAGTTCTCAAGGGAGAAAACAATGGAGAGCTTTTTTACTCTCCATTGTTTTCAAACCAAGTTTTTATTTCACAATTTCGCTAACTCGCCCGGTTTCTTTGTGCTGAATGATAAATTTGTGCTTGCCATCGGGCATAATTTCATCCTTGATCAGGATATGTTCTTTGTCATAATCTTTCGTAGTTTTGACTTTCTCATGTTTGCCGCCACGCCAGTCTTCGATTTCTACGGGCTCCCACTTACCTGTTTCGCCAGATTTATAAATGGCATCGATGATGCAATTGACGATATAACCATCATAAAAATCTTCAATGGGCTTGCGATTTTCATCCATGGCATCAAACATATCGTTGAACATCTCGATATAACCCAGCCCATCTTCTTCATTGCCGACAGGGAACAGCCAGCCAGTTTCACCTTCGCTTTTCTCTGAAACATAGCCTTCGGTTCCAGCGGTCGTAAACACTTCAAAACCCGTGCGAAGCCAGTGATTCAACCAGATGGTGCCTTCAGTACCGGAGATTTCATCGCGTAGGTCCATACCACCCCGGAAAGTCCAGCTGGATTCTATTTGTGAAATCGCACCAGTTTCGTAACGCACCAGCCCGATTGAAAAATCCTCAGCAGTGATTGGGTGTACCAGGGTATCCAGGTAACCCATTGCCTCAACTGGGCGGACATCTTTGCCAATAAAGCTGCGGCAAATTTCAGCACAATGGCACCCCATGTCCACCAGTGCGCCGCCGCCGGCTAACTCTTTGTCGAAAAACCAGGGAGCGTGCGGGCCGGGATGGGTTTCCCGGGAACGCGCCCACAGGATCCGCCCTAAAGCACCTTTACGAACAAAATCAAGTGCTTTTAGCGTTTTTGGAGTATAGACCAGGTCTTCTAAATAGCCGTGAAAAACACCCGCCTTTTCAACTGCATCCAAAATCTCCTTGGCTTCCTTACCGGTTCGTGCCAGTGGTTTAGTGCAAAGGACGGCCTTGCCCGCTTCAGCTGCTTTAATGATAGCTTCTTTGTGTTGATGATTGGGGAGGGCTACGATCACTACATCTGTTTCCGGGTCGTTGATGGCTTCATCCATGTTGCCAGTCCAGCGGGGAATATTATAGGTTTTTGCAAAGGTTTTTGCATTTTCCGGGGTGCGGTTATAGACCATGGAAACAACATCTTTTGAGCGGCTTCTTTGTATGGTTTTTGTGTAAAACATACTGATAAAACCAGCGCCTAACATTGTAATTTTATGCATGTTCATCCTTTCGGTGTTAGTTTTGTTCAAGGTGATTAAGAACGTAATCCTTTTTCACGCCCATAAATGATTAAAATTATAACGAGCAATGTGCCATAAATAATCTGCTGTAAAGCCTGCGGAAGCTGCATGGTTGTCAGCAAGCTGGAGATGAGCTGAATAACGATGGCACCAGCGATTGTGCCAATATACGACCCTTTTCCACCGGACATTTGTGTTCCACCGATTGCCACCGCAATAATCGAAGGGAACAGGTACTGGTTACCCAGAATAGGCCCTGCATTTTGTGTATAGCCTACCAGCAGAAAACCAGAGAACGCTGCCATAGCGCCGGCGAGGACATAAGTGAAAAGCACCATTCGGTTGACTGTAACACCAGACAATCTGGCCGCTGTCCGATTAACACCAATAGCGAACAACTGTTTACCATACCGTGTTCGCTCCAATAACAAGGTCATCAAAATGCCGATGATAACCCACAGGAAGATCATGCCCGGAATGCCCCAGACCAGATCACGGGCGATCAGTTGGGTCATAATTGGCGCTACTTTGCCCTCATAATAACCTTTTGTCCATAAAATCAATATGCCCTGTACAACGCCTGCCATAACCAGCGTCATCACAAAGGGCGAGATTTTTAAGTAGGTGATCCCTAAACCATTCACCAAGCCAATCACGGCGCCAACTGCAATGACCAGCAGCAATACGGGCAGGATCAGGCTGTTTTGACCGTTGATGATCATATAAGTTAATAAAGCGCCGATGGTTACAATTGGTGCAGCAGAGAGGTCAATGCCTTCACCGCCTGAAATAATCACCAACGTTTGGCCTGCACCAATGATCGCGATGAAAGAAGCCAGACGTAAAATGTTCAGGCCCTGCCGAATCGCGCCCTGAAGTGTGCTGTAGCCAGCAGGAAGTAAACCGCTTAACAGGAACAACACCACAGCAATGAGCATTGCAATCAGTGGGGGAGAAATCTTGATCGGCTTTTTAATGGGTTTTGTTACGTTGTTTGTCAATTGAGTTTCGTTCATTTTATTTCTTCCTGCGCAATAAATTAATCAACCCCGGGGTCGCCAGTGAGAACAGAATCACCAGGGCATTGACCAATGTGACGGCCCAGGAATCGATCCTGATAATAGAAATTATTCGGCGAATGTTTCCCAAGACGATACCGCCGAAAACAGCACCAAGTAAAGATCCTGACCCTCCGCTGAAAGAAATCCCGCCGATAATTGCGCCAGTGATTGAGGGAAGTGTCATATCAGCGCCGCTTCCAGAAAAACCCGATCCAGTAAGCAGGCTATAAGTAATGGCGCCTAAGGATGCTAAAAACCCGGAAAGAACATAGGTAGAGATCTTAACCCAGGTTACAGGAACGCCGGTGGTATAGGCGGCCGTTGGGTTTCCACCAACTGCGTAAAGGAAATGTCCATATTTCCGATATCTGAAGAATTCCCAAATCAACAAGAATACCACCAGGATAATAAGTGAAATCGGAATACCCAAATACTGTGTATTTCGATAAACGTTTGTGTAGTCCCTGGGGATTGCGCCACCGGGTGACGGAAGCATCAATAATGCTAACCCGGCATAAATAAAACTGGTGGCGAAGGTGACAATTACCGGCTGGAGGCCAAGAAATACTGTAAGAAAGCCATTAAGGAATCCCGCAGCCAGCCCAAACCCGATGACCAGGGCGACAATCGCCAGGTTGTGCCAGGGCTCATCAGTTGTTGTTATCTGCAAGGCGAGGATTACATTACCCACAGAGACAATTGAGCCATTGGAAAGGTCTAAACCACCGCTAATTAAAACCAGCGCCTGTCCCATCGTCAGCAGCAGGACAGGCAACCAAGTACGGAAATTACTGTTGGTTAACCGTCCAATTGTGGTTAAATTGAGCTCAGTGTCTTGAAGGGAAAAGAATAATGCAGTTGACACGATCAGAAGAATGAAGGGAGCGCCAACAGCATGTTTCTTATTAAATGCTTTGATCCAGTTAATCAGGTTTAAATTTTTCTTATCAGGCATGTACGTGTTCCTCATTGTAATCAACTGTTTCATGCGCACCCATACTGGCGGCAATTAAGTTTTCTTCTGTTAACAACCCGCCGCTCAAGTCGGCTTTAATACGGCCGTCCTGCATCACCAGAACACGCGGGCAGAGATCCAGGAGTTCCTGATCGTCGGAGCTATAAAATAGGATCGTTGTGCCCGATTGTGTCAACTCGTTTAGCAGTTGATAAAATTCTGCTTTTGTCCCCACATCGACGCCTTTTGTAGGATCGTCCAGTAACATTAATCTGGGTTTTCGCAATAGCCACTTGCCAATAACAACTTTTTGCGCATTGCCACCAGAAAGATTCCTGATCGGTGATTCAAGTGATTCCATCACCAGCTTGAGCTGTTCTCCAA
>JAAYKH010000076.1 GCA_012522475.1 Chloroflexota bacterium
ATACAAGACCAAACCTGCTCAGTTGAGCAAGGCGTGGCCTCAAACCCAGATTTAACGATTAAAGCTGACGCCGAAGACGGCGTTAACTTACTCAGAGGAAAGTTAGATCCAATGCAGGCCTACATGTTAGGGAAGATCAAAGTATTTGGTGACCTGGCCTTGGGTATGAAGTTGATTAACTTTTTCGACATGTAAGGGGATACATGGTTTAGCATGCCAGAGCGTGGGTTAGGCATGTAAAAAAAAGACGCCAGTTAATATAATCCCCAGTCATCGCCAATACCATCTTCCATCATGGTCGGGTCCCAGGTTTCGGAACCATAAGTGATTTCCGTGGCAATTTTGAGGATGGTTTCAGCCTTTTTTCGAGTGCTTTCCATGATAGAAGGCCCGTAAGGACAAAATGGCGTCGTGAGGATCATAGTGACCAGTGCATGATTATCCTGCAGGCTCACATTGCGCACCAACCCAAGCTGGACAATATCCAGACCTAGTTCAGGGTCGATAATTTCACTTAACCCCTCTTCTACCGCGACGGCAAGGTCGGGGTGGGTGTGTTCGATATCCCAGGTGGGGATAGGGCTGTTTTTCTCTTGTGTCATTTTTGTTTACCTTTGATTATATGTTTCAAATACGCAGCAATTTGACCCTTCGGGAACGCGAGCTTTGATTTCAAAAGTATCTATCATTTCTGAACGCTCATTGATCTGTTTTCCATCACATTTGTCCTGAAAAGGCGCATAAGTTTTTTCAAGGATGCTTGTCAATTGGACAACCTTAAAGAACGAGAAATCTTTACTTTATCGATGAGCGTTATTCTGCACCCTGGAAATCGAATTGTCAATATATATAGACTGAAACTGAATATGTTAACGTAAAAAAGATGCCTTAAAAGACATCTTTTTATTTGATAATACTAAAATGTAAATTACTTGTTACCAGCTTTTGCAAAGCCCAAAATCGCGTTGGCAATTAATGAGCCTGACATCGAGCGATGCTTGGACTGGCCCATCGGACTGGCTGCTAACAATGCGCCAATCAGCGCTTCAACGTCACTGCTGCCATCTTGTTTAGCCTGAAAGTAAGCTAATCCGGCGCGCATCAATTCATCGACACCCAGTTTTGGTTCACTTTCGGCGGCTTCGGCTTCTTTTTTGCCGGCCAACCCTGATAACAAAGATCCTAACAGATCACCCTGTTCTTTTTTGGGGGCTTCTTCTTGCTTGACATTGAGCAAAGATTGAACCAACAGGCCTAAAGTGTCTGGCTGAAGATCTTTGTCAGAAAAATTTAAAGCTGCGTCGGCCAACCCTTGGGCAAGTAATTTTGCGGAACCGCTTTGGGATTCCTTTTTAACAACCTGACTTGCATAGGTTAGTTGATTGACAACTGGCTCATCCGATTTTTTTGACACTGCGTTTTGGATGAGGTTAAAAATTTGAACCATATTGTCGCCATGGTCGTGGTTGTACTCATCAGCTTCGTTCAACACAGTTTTTTGATCTGTAAGTTGTGCGGAAACAACCTTAAAGATGGAACTTAAATCCATAATGACCGCCGCATTAATCCTTTAATTCATCCGGTAATTCAGGGATTTCCAACTCCATCCCGGCACGCACATTGCGTTCGTTGCCTTTGAGAATCTCTGTATTGTGCTCAAGCAATAATTGCCAGTAGGGTGGTGTTGCATGCTTGTAATATTTCAACGCAATATGGCTCAGAGTTTCATCTTCTTTAACGACATGTTTGGCGAGCAGTTCAGGTTTTTTCTCGCTTTCGAGTCTTGCTTTTCGCTCATCAATGGCTTTTTGTCTTGCTTCTGCCATCTCTTTACGAGCCTGTTCTTTTTGCTTTTGATCTTCAGCTTCCTTAACTTTTTTGGCTGCTTCAGCTTTGGCTAATTTCTCCTTGGCTTCTTGCTCCATTTTTTCCTGCAGAGCCTTTTTTGCCTTTTCAGCCTCCTGTTGAGCTTGTTCGAGCGCCTGCTTACGAGCTTCTTCTTCCTTCTTCTTTTTACCAAATAAACCCATTTCTATATCCTTTCTTACATTGGTTGATTAATTATCGCGGCTTATAATACCACGTAAGAATAGATTAGTAAAGTTAATCTTTTATTTGAATATAGTAAATTTCACCAAATAAAGCAAATTGTGCTATAATGCGATCGTTAACTCGTTATTATAATAGGAGAAATTATGAGATTAAATGCCCCTAAAAAAATTGTTTGGACAGTTGCACTCATTGTCGGCTTGATTGGAATTGTTGCTAACTTGGTAGCAATTCCTTTTATTTCAGGAATCAGCTTTTGGTTGTTAGCGATTGGCTGGTTACTTTTGATATTAAGTACTGTTCTTAAAGGAATGTAAGCCTGAGGCTTTTGGCAAATTATAAAGACTAAATCATTTCATAAGAAATTGTTCCGCGAATAAGCATAAACTAAAAATATTTTCGTGCCAGCCAATGGCTTAGACTAATTTTGTTGTAGGTCATCGCAGGGTTACGGCAATCTTAAGCTCAACTCAATAATTGGGAACACCAATCAAAGGAATTAAATAAAACATTCTTCGAGCTTAGCCAGTGACCCTGCCTTTTTATTTCTTGTGTCTATATTTCATTAGATTATTAACTAAATTATTGACACTAAAAACCCCACATGCTATAATCCTCTAGGAATTTAAAATTCCGATAATTATGATAAAAATTGATATTATTAATAACTTCTCGCTGAGGTTTATCTATGTCCAAACTGGAAATAAGAGACCTGCACGTTTCTGTTGAAAACAACCCTATCATCAAGGGTTTCAATTTGGTTATGCAGGGTGGTGAAGTGCATGCCATTATGGGCCCCAATGGTACCGGTAAGTCGACGTTGGCCTATGCCGTTATGGGGCATCCGCGGTACGAAATTACCCGGGGAGATATCTTGCTTGATGGTCAAAGCGTGCTGGAAATGGCCCCCGATGAACGTTCCAGGGCTGGAATATTTTTGGCTTTTCAATATCCGGTTTCAATTCCGGGTGTGACTGTGGCCAACTTTCTTCGAACGGCAATGAATGCGCGCAGACGGCATGCTCATCTGCCGCAGGAAGAAATCTCTATTCTGGAGTTTCGGAAACTACTGAAATCAAAAATGGATTTGATTAAAATGGAATATTCATTTGGGGGTCGTTATCTAAACGAAGGGTTTTCGGGTGGTGAAAAGAAACGGACCGAGGCACTACAGCTTGCGTTGTTGGAACCCTCCTTCGCGATTTTAGATGAAACTGATTCAGGCTTAGATATTGATGCGGTTCGTATTGTCTCTGAGGGTGTGAACGCCATTCGGGGCCCCAAAATGGGCGTGATGGTGATTACCCATTACCAGCGAATTTTGAATTATCTCAAACCCGATTTCGTGCATGTGTTGTTTGACGGCAGAATTGTCGAATCTGGAGGGCAGCAACTGGCCTTACAGCTTGAAGAGCACGGGTATGATTGGATTCGTGATAAACACGGAGAAAATTTAATAGCATAATCATGTGCGGAGATTTTCAATGGGAAAAAACCCGGAGAAACAAATATTAACAGAGCTAAGTGATTATCAATATGGTTTTAGCGATCCTGAAACCTATGTTTTTAAGAGTCACAAGGGTTTAGATGAGGACGTTGTTCGGCAAATTTCTGGGATGAAGGAAGAGCCTGCCTGGATGCTGGATTTTCGTTTACGTGCCTTCAGGCATTTCCAGGAACGCCCGATCCCAACCTGGGGTGCGGATCTTAGCGATTTAGATTTGGATGACATCTATTATTATGTTAAACCAACAGATGTTGCAAGTCGAAGCTGGGAAGAAGTACCCGAGACCATAAAAGATACTTTTGATAAATTAGGAATCCCTGAGGCAGAACAAAAATATTTATCAGGGGTAGGTGCTCAGTACGACTCTGAGATGATTTATCATAGCGTTCTGGAGAATTTAGAAGCACAGGGTGTGATTTTTCTTTCAATTGAAGAAGGTTTGCGCCAGCATCCTGAGCTTTTTCGAGAGTATTTTTCTTCGGTCGTACCCATTCAAGATAACACCTTTGCCGCATTAAATAGCGCGGTGTGGTCGGGCGGTTCATTTGTGTATATTCCGCCTGGCGTTAAAGTCGATTTACCCTTGCAAGCTTATTTTCGGTTAAATGTGGCGAATATTGGTCAGTTTGAACGTTCCTTGATCATCGCTGACGAAGGTTCGCAGGTGCATTATGTGGAGGGTTGTACAGCGCCGTTATATATGACAAATTCACTTCACAGTGGTGTGATTGAAATTGTTGTTAAAAAGAATGCCCGTGTTCGATATACCACAATCCAAAATTGGAGCAACAATGTTTACAACCTGGTGACCCAGCGGGCAAAAGTGTTTGAAAATGGAACCATGGAATGGGTGGATGCAAACCTGGGCTCAAAAGTTACCATGAAATACCCGGCTTGTTTGCTAATGGAACCAGGAGCCCACGGCGAAGTTCTATCGGTTGCCTTTGCTGGGCCGGGCCAAAGCCAGGATGCAGGGGCCAAAGCGATTCACTTTGCACCTAACACAAGCAGTAAGATCACATCGAAATCGATCAGCAGAGGTGATGGGCGCGCGACCTATCGGGGGTTATTAAAAATTCTACCAGAAGCTGAAGGTGTGAAATCAAGCGTGGTTTGTGATGCCTTGCTTTTAGACCCGGAATCTCGCTCGGACACTTACCCCACCATTGAAGTCAACGCTCAGGATGTCAGTTTGGGACATGAAGCGACCGTTTCAAAGGTCGGTGAGGATCAGCTTTTCTATTTGATGAGTCGTGGATTAACTGAAGAAGAAGCTACCACCATCGTCGTTTCGGGGTTTATTGAACCCCTGGTAAAAGAACTACCCATGGAATATGCTGTGGAAATGAATCGTTTGATCCAGTTGCAGATGATTGGATCGGTGGGCTAGTTCAAGAAAGTAGATCTGGATCGATGAATTCAATGCCTGAACAGAAAAAGCACTCTGTCAATCAAGCAATCGAAGGCGCTTTGCCCCCGTTTAATTTTTCCTCTGACATGATCCCTGAAAATAAGGACGAGCGCTTACGGAATTATCGACAAAGCGCTTGGACAACTTACCTGGAAACACCTTTTCCTGCCCATAAGGATGAAGCCTGGCGCCGAACGGATATTCGCGAATTACACACCCATCATTTCACGCTTCCCCTGGGAAGAGGGAAAAACCTTTCTCAATTCCCGCCGGAGAAGTGTCTGGCCACAATTACCGAAGACGATCATCGTGGTGGGCAAATCATCTCCGGGGTTTTTGAATCGTTAACTGAATTAGACCCAGCTTTGGCTGATCTGGGTGTTATTTTTACAGACTTCCGAACCGCCGAACTTGAGCATGCCCATTTGTTACGAGAATTATTGGGTCAGATTGTCCTGGTTAACGAGGATAAATTTACTGCGCTTGCTGCAGCTTTATCGCAAGACGGTGTTTTACTGTATGTGCCCAAAGACGTTGTTGTACAAGCACCCTTGCACAGTTTGTATTGCGGGGCAGGGGACTACAATGCATTTATCAATCATTTGGTGATCTGGGTGGAAGAGGGGGCAGAGGTCACCTTCGTGCATGAATCTGTGTCGCCACACAGTGAAAATAGCAGCCAGATATTCCATAATGGCATTGTTGAAATTCATGTTGGAAAGCGTGCACGTTTAAATTTCATCGAATTGCAGTCCTGGGGTGAGAATGTTTGGTCATTTACCCGGCAACGTGCCAGAGTCCTGGGTGATGGAAAGCTGGAATGGATTTACGGTGCCATGGGCACCCATCTTACTAAGAACTTTTCTGATATTGATTTGATGGAACCTGGAGCCTACTGCCGTATGTCCGGGTTTTACTTTCCAAGCGGGAAACAACATTTTGACCACGATACACAACAAAACCATCTGGCCAGAGACACAACCAGTGATCTTCTTTTTAAGGGTGCGCTTCTGGAAAAAAGCCATTCGGTCTGGCAGGGTATGATTTATGTCGCTCCGGGCGCTGATGGGACAGACGGCTACCAAGCAAATCGGAATCTGATCCTCAGCAAAGGCGTACAGGCGGATTCAATTCCCGGATTGGAAATTTTGGCTGATAATGTGCGTTGCACGCATGCTGCTACCGTTGGAAAAATTGATGAAAATGAGTTGTTCTATTTGCTGAGCCGGGGTATTCCTAAAGATGAAGCCGAGCAGTTAATTGTGACGGGTTTCTTTGCCGAGATCATGGAAAGAATACCTTTTGAAGGTGTGCGATACAGGTTTACCGATGCTATTCGGGAGAAGATGTCAGGAAGCTAGTTTAGTTAGTTTTTAAGTATTGTGCTTGTAGTAAATTGCGTACGTTTCTGCTACAATAAGAAATTGAACACTTGAAGAAATAATACATTTCAAATTATTAACACACTCAGGAGGATAGATGGCTAAATCGCCCTTTATGAGACCACCCGAAGAAGATGTGACGCATCTGGTCGGTGATACGGTTGAGGTATTTTGTGACCATGAAGAAAATGGAGAACGGATTCGCGATTGGGTTAGTGGCATTGTTGTCCAGGTAGATGAAAAATTGGTAGCTGTGCAATTTAGAACCAATGTTTATTTAACTGATGGCTGGATGGTCCCTGACCATATTTTGTGGTTCCCCTTTGATTCGAAATATCTTCGCACAGCAAAAAAAGATACCACACGTCCTACCGGATATCAGATTTACTGATCAAAAAACGATTTAAAATTCAATTATTGGGAATTAAGAAAACGACTGCTTTTGAACTGCACCCCAAAAGTTGGACAATAAATCCAACCGAGGAGGTGCAGTTTTTATGACAAAGTTCAGTATTGAAGAGAAGCGAAAAGCAGTTGAAAGGGTCAATGAAGGGTCTAGTATAAAGCAAGTAGCCAGAGAAACTGGAATAAGCGAGCAGGGCATTCGAAACGTGCTCAATCATGTAGAGGGACATAGCTGGGAAGCCCTGACGCAACATCGATATGATAGGACAGCGGATGAGAAATTAGCTGTTATGCGGTGTATGGAAGCAAACCACTGGAGTTATGCAGAAACAAGCGTACAATATGGTATCAAAGGCAGTTCCACTGTATGGAATTGGGCTGATCGATATCAGAGGTATGGCATGGCAGGATTAGAAGG
>JAAYKH010000001.1 GCA_012522475.1 Chloroflexota bacterium
CCAACCTGACCCGGCTGGTAATAGTCGCTATCCACATCAACAAGCAAAGTCTCGTTAATCGCTAGGGCAAAACCATCCCAACCACAATAAGCTGCCAGGGTGTAGGTTCCACTGGAGGGGATAAAACTTGAAAGCGACCAATCAACAATTGTGATATGATCGTCATTCACCTTGGTCCAAATTGAATAATATCCGTCTTCACTAATTTCTAACACGGAAAAGTTCCATTCGTCCACATAGCCGCAAACGAAACCAAAATCACCATCCCCTGCAACCTGCAAAACCTGAGCATCCACCGCCATAATCAGGTCACCATACTTATCGGGCAAAACCGCGTTTATATAGGTGCTCTCACTTTCAACATTAATCACCAGACGCCCATCGATGATGTCCGACCAGCCTTCGTGATAATCTTCGAGGGACCAGTTGTTACGGTTATCCTCAAACATGTCGAACAATACCACGTCGCCATCCTGCTCATAATCCTCGTATTGTTCGTAGGCAGCAGGCTCATAAATAATTGCCACCTGACCAGCTTCCGCAGCTTCGATTAAAGGCAGCGCCAGGTTGATCGGTCGCAGTGCGTTAATAAACCCGCCTGTGGGTACGCAGTTATCGCGTTCATCAATAACGCCGTCACGATTCGTATCCGCCAGGGGGCGGCAATCCACAACGTCGCCTTCCATACCACCTGAGCCCACCTGGGTGGGTACGCCAATAATCTCTCCCTGGGGCGATGCCGCCAAGCCGCCACTGTTGCCGCCAGCGATCACTGCCGAAGTTTTAATATAGGCACGGTTGCCATAGGGCTCTTCCGAGGTGAAACCACTGACTTCACCGCGGGTCAGGGTGATTGTCTCACCGCCAATCCCCGGGTAGCCCAGGATAAAAATGGGGTCGCCCAGTTTAAGCGCTTCAGCCCGACCAATTTTTACCGGTTCAATTCCCAAAGCACCAAAATCCACCGGATTCCCATTCAGGTCCGATCTGATCTTAACCACTGCCAGGTCCAGGTAATAATCTCCCTGCAGCACATCGGCATAGAACATCCGCTTGGGCGGTTGATCCTGCTCTTCGGTGATTGAAATGATCAGGTCAACGACCTCGTAAAACCGATCCGACAGCACCACATGGGCATTCGTCAGGATCAATCCATCCTCAGAAATAACCGTCCCGGAACCCGACCAGCCATCGGTTTTCTGCCCATCAAAGACGATCTGCGCGGTAATCTGCACCACCGACTTGAAAGGGATCACATCACCACTCGTCGGTGACAGGGTTGTTGTTGGTTCAATAACCACCACGTTTTCATCAGCGGTAAAAACCACACTAAGCGGGTTTGAAATAGAACCCGAAGCCGTGTTGACAATCACCTGGCTCACCGTTTCACCCGCGTCAACAGCCTGGAATGTAAACACCACCGTTTCGCGGCCGTTTGGTGCAATCATCAGATCATAGGAAAATTTCATTTGTGAACGAGCGTCAAGATCATCAGTTGTTGTGGGCACAAAGTCCAGCAAATCCGCACTTTCGGCAATCGCTTTGGGCAGCAAGATTTCGTTTACAGTCACATTACGATCACCGACATTGGCAAGCACAACCTCAATCGTAAAAATATCTCCGACCTTAACCGGAGCCGATGGCACGTGGATATCAACGTTCAACTTTTCTTTTGCTCCGCCAATCGCTGAACCCAGGCAAGCCACACCCCCAAGCAACATGAAGATCAGCAAACTCAGGATGAGCCACCGTTGATTAGCTTTTGTTTTTAGCAGCGTAAACCGAGTTTTTCCAGGGGTTGATTTTTCATTAAGCTTATCGTTCATCGTCATCCTCACTTGTAAAAGAGAACCAATCACCTGCCCTCAAATTATAGACCGAGACGGTCGATTAATGAACAACCAACCGGCCTGAATTTCAGGTCGACAACACCGGGTGCAATTCATCACCTGGTTTTTCTTTTATGTGCCAGGTCTGACTGCATCACCCGACAGCGATCGTGCCATAAGCGCTCATAATCCTCAGGGTCAATCAACCTGCCAGCCAGGTCGGCTATCGAATAAATCCCCGCTGCGTGACACCAATCCACACAAATCTGGTAAGCCTCCCAATCCAGGTCGTCAGGGTCGGGGTAAGCGGGAACAGCGGAAAGCCCGGCCAGGTAAGCCGCGAAAGCCCGCGTGTGCCCATCGGTCATCACCCACAAGCCACCCAAGTTCTTGTAGGGGATCGGCGCCATACACTGGGGGGATTGTCGCTCAAATTCGCTCTGAACACGGATCAATTTTTCCCGGCTGATATACAACTGCGAGGGCTGCAAATCACCCAGGTTAACCATACGCAGACCTGGCTGGGAAGTTGTCATATCAACAGCCTTTCCAGGTTAATTGATAAATTCCAGCGCACGCCGATACCTGCTCATAATACATTGAAAAACCAGCCTGACAAAGCACATCAGAGAGCGCCTCGGCACACCAGTAATATTCATCGCCATCCCACCAGGCAGCAAAACGTTCCTGTGCGGAATGATAATCAGCCAGATTCTGAAAAGAAATATCGCCGATGATGATCAACCCACCTTCTTTAAGCCAATAACTTGCCATCTTTTTAAGGATTTCAACTTTCACGGCATCCGGGAATTCATGAAAGGTGTACGATGAAAGGATGCGATCAAAGCGCGAATCAAGTTTTTCCAACCAGCCCTCTCGGGTCAAATCGGCCTGCACCAGGTGGGCTCCGGGGTGTGCCAGTTGGGCTTTCTCCAACATCGCACTTGAAAAATCCAGGCCCCAAATCTGCTCATCCGGGATATTTAACCGGCTGGCTAAATTACCCGTGCCAATGCCCACATCGAGAACCCGATGAGCAGGCTGAATTTCAGCACGCTTGACGAAACTCTGCAAAACCGCATCATAGCCAAGAAACGGGAAGGCTTCCTCACCCCTGAGATCGGCATCATAAGTGCCGGCCCATTTGTCAAAAAGATCTTTTCGCTGATTGGTGTGTGGCATCAAAATTACCTCATAAACATTTCCAACCTTCATTCTATTTCATTTTATCAACGTTGATTGTCAAGAGCAACTTCATTAAAGAGACCGGCAAAATGATTCAATTCTTGCAAAATATTTACATTATTCCTGTATACTCTTAACCATTAGAAATTCATCAAAAGGATACAACGATGAGCAAAAGTAAATTTCTTATAATTCCCTTGTTAATCGCGATGGTTTTCATCCTCAGCGCATGCCAGGAGTTTCCCAAGTTCAACATTGTGCGTGGGTCAGGCATACTGATCACTGAGGATCGCCCGGTGAGCGGCTTTACCGCCATCCAACTGGACGGCGCCGGGCGCCTGTTCATTGTTCAGGGCGATAGCGAATCACTGAAAATCCGTGCCGACGACAACCTGATGGCCAACCTGACCGCAGAGGTGCAAGAGGATACCCTGGTCTTAGGTTATCGAGAACAGTTCTGGCGTAAAACCTTCCTCCCCTCGCAGCCAGTCGTTTACGCCCTCACAATGACCGAGATGAGCACATTGACGCTGAACGGTGCTGCCGATGTGGAAATTCAAGCACTGGAAACTGAAGCTTTCGATCTGGAGATTTACGGCGCTGGCAATGTCGTTGTTCAAAGCCTTTCTGCAGAAAAATTATCCGTCAACCTGTCCGGAGCAGGCTCTGTATCTGTCAGAGGCACGGTTACTGAACAGACGGTCCATCTTGATGGTGCCAGCAACTACCAGGCAGGCGGCTTACAGTCCAGGCACACATCCATCGAGATCAACGGCTTGGGCCAAGGGATTGTATGGGCTGCAGAGACCCTTCAGACAAACATCAACGGTGGTGGTTCGGTCAGCTATTATGGGGCACCCGAGGTCGTACAACAGATCAGCGGGCTGGGCGAGGTGAGAAACCTGGGCAAGAAATAATTAAGCGCCCGTGATAAAATTAACCCCTCCTGAGGTCATTTGGAGACTGACAGCCGGGTATTAGAATACGGAGGTACACATGAAAAGAAAAAGCAGAGCCTTTGGCGGCATTTTACTGGTCCTTGTGGGCGTTTTGTTGCTCATTCGGGAACTCAGGCCAGATTTATTCAAATACTGGGATTGGTCGTTTTTCGTTATCGGCCTGGGCGTCTTTTTCCTGCTTTGGGCAATTCTTAGCAGGTCAGGCAGGCTGGCCGTTCCTGGGTCAATCCTGGCGGGAATTGGCGGCATCCTGTACTATCAAAACCTGACGAATGATTGGGCTAGCTGGTCGTATATCTGGGCGTTAATCCCGGGCTTTGTGGGCATCGGGGTGGTCATCAGCGGGATAATCGACCGCAACTACAAAGAAGCCTTCACAGGCGAGCTAACCCTGCTGTTGATCAGCGGTGTGCTGTTTGTTGTGCTGGGCGGGTATTTTGGTCTACAACCAGAGATCACCCGCTATTGGCCGGCATTGCTGATCCTGCTGGGCGTCATTGCCTTGATACGCGCCCTTATTCCAGGGAAGAGTAAGCGCACCTGACCTCCCCAGACAGCCAGCGATCAACTTGCTGCAGCACACACGAACCACAAATTAATCACAAACAGGGTTGGCACTGACCACCAACCCTGTTTCTCTGTAACTAACATTCATTCGTCTAAATTTTCCCAGGCAGTTTTCACACGCTCATAGGTCTGTTCCAAAGATTCTGGCAGAACCCGAGTTTTCCCCAGGATGGAAATAAAGCTGGTGTCACCCCCCCAACGTGGCACAATATGCATGTGCAGGTGATCTGCAATGCCTGCGCCGGCGATTTCCCCCAGGTTCATCCCCACGTTAAAACCCTCTGGCTTGTAGACGAAACTCAACACCGCCACGGCTTTGGTCACCTGTTCCATCATCTCAGTCCGCACCTCAGCGTTAAGTTCATCCAGCTTGCTGACATGCTGATAAGGCACACACATAAGATGCCCGCTGGTGTAGGGCTAGCGGTTCAGGATCATAAACAGGCCCTTACCCCGATAAAAAATAAGGTTATCCAAACCATCTTCATGTTCTGCCGCCTGGCAAAACACACAACCCTGATCGGCCCGGTTCCCTTGAATGTATTTCATGCGCCACGGTGTCCAGATATAATCCATAGAGCCTTTTCCTTTCGTTGCGCTTTTAATTGTAACAGAATTACACTGGTGGGCATATTCTGCTGTACTCAGTGCCTTCCCCGTCAGGGGCCAGATAACGCTCATTGTTCGCCCCGCTTTCCGTCTGCCTTCAAACGAACCTGACCGTTAATTCAACCAAAACAGACCCGCTCACTAAAGGCCAAATTTAAAGCTATACTTAACACACTTTTGAAGAACAGCTTTCATTATGGAACAGTACAGCTTCTTTCAACCCCAAAACATCCTCAGCGTCAGCCAGCTGGCCGGATACTTGCGCCAGTTGATCGAGGGCGATGAACACTTGCAAGACCTGTGGGTGGAGGGCGAAATCTCCAATTTTTCACGTCCCGGTTCGGGCCATCTGTACTTCACCCTGAAAGACAGTCAGTCCGCGATCCGCTGTGTGATGTGGCGCAATGCCGCGGCGCGTTTAAACTTTGAGCCCCGCGAAGGTTTGGCAGTAGAAGCCCACGGCGGGATGGGTGTTTATGAAACTGCTGGCCAGGTACAACTCTATGTGGATACCCTGCGTCCTGCCGGTGAAGGCGCACTTTTTCAAGAATTTCTACGCCTGAAAGCCAAACTGGAGGCCGAAGGCCTCTTTGACCCGGCTATAAAACAGCTCATCCCTCCTTTGCCCAAGGTGATCGGTATTGTCACCTCGCCCACCGGGGCCGCCTTGCAGGATATGCTCAACACCCTGCGCCGAAGATACCCCGTCGTCCAGGTCGTACTTTCCCCCTCGGCTGTCCAGGGAGCGAGTGCACCCGGTGAGATCGTGGCCGCCCTGACGCGGCTCAACCAGCAGGTCAAACCCGATGTAATTCTCATCGGACGGGGCGGCGGTTCGATTGAAGATTTGTGGGCCTTCAATAACGAGGACGTCGCACGCGCCGTGGCTGCTTCCGCTGCCCCGGTCGTTTCCGGCGTTGGGCACGAAACTGATTTCACCCTGACCGATTTTTCTGCCGATCTGCGTGCGCCCACGCCAACCGCGGCAGCCGAGGTCGCCACCCCTGACCGGGTTGAGCTGATCGGTGCCATCGCAGAGCTGGCCAACCGTCACACCACCCATCTAAATGGGTTGCTCTCCGACCTGGGCTGGTCAGTCAGGCAGGAACAAAACGCCCTGGCGCGCCTTTCGCCTCGGTATGCGATCAATGCCTACCGCCAGCGCTTGGATGAGATCTCATCGCGCCTGGAACGCAGCGTCCAAACCAGCCTGGAAAGGAAAAAATTGCAGTTAACCCATCTGCAGCAATCTTTGCGCAGTTTGAGCCCTCGCGCGGTGCTCAACCGCGGCTACGCCATCGTGACCCGGGTCAGCGATGGCGTGCTGATCAAACAAGCAAACCAAGTGAACCCGAATGATGACGTCCGTATCCAGGTCAGCCAGGGAAGGCTGGACGCCCGCATCTTAAAAATCACACAGGAGAATGAACATGAGCGATAACCTGTCCCAGGACATCCAGGCAATGGATTTTGAAACCGCTTTCAATGCCTTGCAGGAAAACGTGGCCCAGCTTGAAGGGGCAGATTTGCCCCTTGAGCAAGCCCTGGCCCTGTTCGAGCGCGGCCAGGCACTGGCCAAACACTGTGCAGCGCTTTTAGAGGCAGCCGAGCTTAAAGTTCGCACCCTGACAACAGACACTGAAGAAACAGAAGCATAATTCAATGCCCCTGACAGGTATTTTTCAAAACCCGGTTTTCATCGCCACCCTGGTGACTTCCTTATTAGCCCAGGTTCTCAAACTGCCCCTCAGCTACCTGCATACCAGAGAATGGGATCTTTCGTTGCTGGTCAGCACCGGCGGGATGCCCAGTTCACATTCTGCTGTCGTCACCGCGGCAGCCGCGGGCATTGGTTATTATGCTGGCTTCAACACGCCCCTGTTCGGTCTGGCGTTTGCCATCGCCAGCGTGGTGATCTACGATGCCACCAATATCCGTCGGCAGGCTGGCTTCCATGCACAACAGATCAACCGCATTATCAAAGAGATGTTCGTTGGTGAAAAAGCACCTGTTGAAGAATTCAAAGAATTGCGTGAAGTGCTGGGGCATTCCCCCGCTGAAGCCCTGGGCGGGGTGATCCTGGGCCTCCTTGTCAACGTGGTGTTCTGGCAGCTCTGGCCGTAGTATTTTCTTAGCTCTATAAATAATTTTGTATAAGCCCCCCAAATAGCAAATTGTAAGTTGTCTTTCTCCGCTAGATATCGGGGATTTCGTACTTGGGGCAATAAATCAGGAGCAGGCGATAAGGTGTTGCGACACAAATCCAAGGATCGTGTAAAGCAAAATAGTGTCAAATCAGAGGGCTATGGACACCCAGTTATCTACCAATAAGCAAAAACACTATTCAACAGCATAAATTTTTATCGCAAGTAAGGAGGCACAATTTCAATGCCAATAGTAAGTTAAGTAACAATGCTCCTAATGAGCCATGCTTTACTTTGTTTTTATAAAATATTCTTTATTGACACTTGCATGAAAACATCATTGATTTCAAGAAGAGTTATCTATACAAACTTAATATATTCTTAAATTATGATAAACAAAATACAGAGTCAACATTAAGTTCAATTTTATTCGAGGTGCTGAATACTTGCAGGAGGTTGTCATTATGAATAAATATTTTCATTCTTGCAATCCAAAACGCCTTATCTGTTTGGCTGCCGTATTAATCTCATTTATTTTCTTGTTCGTTCCTCAAAATGAAGGAGTGGCAGCCCAAGCGCAAAACGCACTCTTTGTCACCTTTATTGATGTTGGCCAAGGTGATTGCTCTTTGCTTCGAACAAGTAACGGAACAAATATCCTCATTGATGCTGGCCCGACATCCACTGGACAAGCAGTTCTTTCAAACTTGTACGATCAGGGTGTTTCTAGTTTAGATGTAATCATCATAAGTCATAATCATGAAGATCACATCGGCGGTCTACTTACAATTTTTCAATCAGAAATTCAGGCGGGGAGGTTCTATACAATGGAAGTCATTGTACAACTGCAACCTGCCTAAATGTCTGGTCAGCTATGACAGATCGTGGCATTAACTCATATACGACGCAAGTAGGAGATTTTTATACTTGGGACACGCTAACTGCAACGATTCTAAATCCACAAGAAACATTAACTGATAATGAGAATGAGGATTCAATTGTGATGAACATATCTTTTTCTGGTCATCACATTTTATACGCAGGCGATATCGGTTTTTCAACTGAGTCGTTGTTAATTAATCAAGGGGTATTGTCAAATGTTGACGTCCTGAAGGTAGCCCACCATGGAAGTGCTTATAGTACCAGCTCCGAGTTTTTAAATGCTGTCGCCCCGCAAAATGCATTGATTTCAGTTGGTAAAAACAACTCATATGGACATCCTAACGATGACACACTAAGTCGTTTGATAGCTTCAGGTGCTGACCTGCATCGCACCGATATTGATGGAGATATCGATTTCTTATTTTCTGAAAATTCACAAGTGAATCCTTTTGTGGAAACAATATTTATTCCCCTGGTATTTGTAAACCACACCTCATCTGCTCCACCATCGCCAAGCTCTATGCCGGGGGAAAATATTCAATGCAAAACAATTGGACAAGTTGAAATTTGTGCATCGGTATCAAATGCCAATCCACCTAAGTATTCCCATGTAACAGTTTATGGTCGCTTATTGATAAATAATGTTCCTCAATCAGGCAAATCAATGACAACTAGTTGGCATTATAAAACTACAACATCCTATTGTAATGAAGGAGTTACTGAATCGAATGGGATTGCGAATTGCCACCGAAACATTAGTGGTGCAACCGCAGGTTACAAGGTGAATATCGATGTAACAATCGACGGATATTCTATACAAACATCATTTACACCCACCAATTAACAGAATAATGGGTACACACATCTTAAAGTAAGGGTTTATACACTTAATTTCTTTAGGATTTTCAAATACTAAGTCTTAAGCCTAACGTTTCGTTAAAAGTATGCCCGTGTCAAGTAATAACCACGTCCCGATCAGTCAACTGCTCTGAACGGTTCGTGCTTTCTTCAATTCGCAACACCTGAAGCTCATATTAGAAATTTGTAGAGTGTACACTTCCTTTGTGCGCACCATCATTAGATCAAGTAATACCGCCATGGAAACTGTGCTGCAATAAGGTTTTTCAAACAAGGGCGAAGTAAATCAATGCGCCTCAAAGGACATCAAAGTTGGTTTTAAATTGAAAGCAGAGCAAATGGTAATAGATCTCAAATGCTAATCAAGGCGGTTCTCCAAGAACTGCTTGAGAACAACCGCGTTGTTATGCTCCTCGTCGTGGGTGCTATAGAGCAGCGTCACATTGCCCTGCCGGAACGATTCTAAAATTGGCATCCACGCCTCCTGGTTGGCTTGCAATTCCGCCCGGTAGCGTTCCTGGAATTCGTCCCACTTAGCCGGGTCATGCCCGAACCACTTACGCAGCTCATTGCTGGGGGCGACCTCTTTCAGCCAGGCATCCATCTTCAACGCCTCTTTTTTCATCCCACGCGGCCATAAGCGTTCAACCAGATAGCGCACCCCATCGTTTGTTGCAGCACTTTCATAAACACGTTTGAGTTGTATCATAGCGACTCCTTTGAAATCACTCGCATTGATTTTTCATCAATGCCTTTCATAAGCAGATGAAAATACACCAGCCCGCCATAATCTTGCCAGGGCAGCAGCACCTGGTTTACCCCTGCGTGGTCAAGCTTGTCAGGCAGGCCCAGCCAGCGCTGCAAGTGGTTACGGCCGCCGACATCATCGCCGGGGAAGATATGTGTTCGTCCGAGCCCCCGCAAGAGGTAATACTCCGCTGTCCAGCGGCCAACACCCTTCAGTTCGCACAGGCGGTCAATCGCATCCTGGTCATCCAGCAGTTCAATTGCCTCAAGATCCAACGCACCATCGACAATTAATTGTGCAATTCCCGTAATATAACGGGCATTTTGGTAGCTGAACTTCATCCTTCGCAAATCTTCAATATCCGCGCTTGCCAGGTCCTGTGGCCGCGGAAAGGCATAATAAACACCGGAATCATTTCGAAACTCAAGTCCATAGGCTTTCACCAGCTCGTTTAGGATCCGGATGCCCATCGTCAATGTAAGCTGTTGACAGGCGATCGCGTTGACTAATGTCTCAAAATAGGTGGGATAGCGCGTCGGTTTAAACCCCTGAAACTTTTCTGCTAGCAGTTTTAAATTTTCATCCTGTACCGCCAGGCGGTAAAAGTCATCCAGCCGTAAGTTTAAGCCCAGCACCCTTTCCAATGTCATAGTCGCCTGTCTCTCGAAATCCTGGTTCGTTTTTTCAGCCTGAATCGAAACATACAGTTGGGGCGCCTGCATCGAACCCGACTGCCTGACAGAAATTTCAAAGGGCCTGCCTTCATCATCAACGAGAACCCGTCGGTAGGTCTCGCCGTCCCAACGGTCGACGATATTATCCGGGCGACGGCGCAGCGCCCAAACGGTATGATCCAGCCTGAAAGGCGGAACAGGGGTGAGGGTCAATGATCGTTCTTCCATGAATAAGGGGCTACCTCCTGGGAAATTAATGATTCATCAGGTCAAAACAGCAACCATGAATTTTTCACTTAACCGGCGTGCTACTCTTCGCAACAGGGTGGTCTGGCTGGTAAGACCCGGCCAGCGTGCGGAAACTGATGGCCAATCGATTCCAGGAATTAATCGCAATCACCGCCAGCGTTAAATCAACCAACTCTTTTTCCGAAAAATGCGTCCTGGCCTGGTTATAGACCTCATCGGGTACATGATCGCGGCCAATTAAGGTAACCGCTTCTGCCCAGGCCAGCGCAGCGCGTTCGCGCACTGTGTAAAACGGTGCTTCCCGCCAGGCGTTCAGCCCATACAGGCGCTGTTCACTTTCTCCATGGCTGCGTGCATCCTTAGTGTGCATATCAATACAATAAGCACAGCCATTAATCTGCGAAGACCGCAGTTTGATCAGCTCTATCAGTTCAGGTTCAAGGCCAGAGTGCTTGATATAAGCTTCCAATTTGCCCAGAATCTGTATGCCCTCAGGCGCGATTTTGGGGTAGTTCAAGCGTGGTTCCATTTGATTCCATCCTATCCTTTCGAGCAAAATCTTCATTTTGAAAATCGCTCAATATTTTTTTGTCATTCTATTTTCATTTCAATTATAATTCTGGTATATAAGATCAGTTTTGTCAAATTAATCGAGAAACGGTCGCGTTTTAGGGATCAATTGATTTGAAATTTGGGTGTTTGTGATCACGCACCAACAGATGGATTGCAGTTTATTGCCTCCACCTCTCAGCCGTCAGCTGTTTGTGCCTTAAAACGGCCCATAATTAAACATCACCGCCAGTGCCAGGAAGATCACCGTCACCGGCAGGATGACAGCCCACAGACGCAGCACCCATTTAAGCCATTTATGATAGGGAATCGCGGTCAGACTGAGGGCGATCAGCAGCACCGCGTTGGTCGGGTAGACCAGGTTCGAAAAGCCATCTCCAAAAGCGAAGGCGCTCACCGCAATTTGCCGACTCACGCCCACCAGATCGGCCAGAGGGGCAATCAACGGGATGATTAGCAAAGCTTTTGCGGAGCCCGAGCTGACAAAAAGCTCCAGCACCAGGGTCACCGCGTAAATCACCAGGGCCGAAACCAGGGGGCTTGTGGCTGAAAACCGTTGAGAGGCCGCATACAGCATCGTATCCAGGATGCCGCCGGAGGAGATGATTAATTTGATGCTGGCCGCCATCATCAGCAGTGGAATGGCAGGCGCAATCCCCAGAAAGCCATCCCAAGCGGCTTTCCAGGCATCCTTGCCAATTCCGGCAATCAAGCCTGCCCCCACGCCACCCACCAGGAACAAAAGTCCTGAAAGGGGCATCGCCAGGTCATTTAACCCCTCGACCCAGGAAAACACCATCACAACCACTAAAATCAACCCAAAGCATGTCGCCATAAAAATGGCAGCCCGTTTTTGACGCGGATCAACCTCTTCTGCCGATACTCGCTGCTCTACGTCAAGCCGCGGTTTTTCCTGGCGATCCTCTATGTAAACGGGTGACCGGCTGGGGTCTTCAGCCACCTTTTTTGCATGCCGGGTGAGAAACAACGCCAGCAGCGCATACACAGCCAAAAACAGCACCAGACGTGGTGCCCAGCCCGAAAATAGGGGCAATCCGGCCAGCTGTTGTGCGATCCCGATTGTGAAGAAGTTGAATACGGCGGTTGAGAAGCCCACATTGGCCGCCAGAACCGACATGCCCAGCCCGGTGAGCGAATCCCAGCCCAGGGAATAGGCCAGGGCTATCATAATCGGCACCAGGGGAACCACCTCTTCCAGAATGCCAAAAAACCCGCCCAGTGCCATGAAGAAAAACGTCAGCACCAGCAAAAGGGTGTATTTTTTCTCGCCAAAGCGCTGCACAATTGTCGCCAGTGCAAAATTGAGGATACCACTGCGTTCCAGCACCGCAAAAGCCACGCCCACCAGCAGAATAAAGATGATGATGCCAGCAATAGTGAAGCCGTCGGGTGAGAAGAACACCTCGACCGGGGCGGTGAACCAGCGCCACACCGGCAGCTTGGGCTGGTCGGTAAAACTAAAGGCATTCGGATCAATCACCTCGCCGCGGCCGGGTTCCTCGATGCGTATAAATTGCCCGGAAGGAATCACCCGGGTCAGGATGCCGGAGAGGATCATTAACGCAAAAATAATCAGCAGCGCCTGTAAAAAAGCCTTGGTGCTGATTTGTGCACCAGATTTTGATTCTGCCATGGGGTATTCCTCCTGTTTACAATAAATAACGTGAGGTATTACCTGAATTATAACGATAAATTGGTTTTAGAAAAAAACTGGTTTTGTAGGCATCCAACCTCGTAGTGGGTTGACAGGATGTACCATATGACCCAATTAAAAAAAGAGTCCTTACAATCCAACGATCCGTCAACCCACCCTTTGTTCAACATTCATCCTTATGGTGGGTTGGCACATTGTTAATAAAACAAAACCAATTTAAATAGACAAATTCCGCTGGTTTCCCCGCCGACCCCACGGCCACGATCTATCAGTAGGGTGGGTTGACGGGACGTACCACATGACCAAATTAAAAAAAGAGCCCTTACAATCTAACTATCCGTCAACCCACCCTTTGCTCAACATTCATCCTTGTGGTGGGTTGGTACATTGTTAATAAAACAAAACCAATTTAAATAGATAAACCCCACCACATCCCCTACCAACCCACCCTACAACGATCCGTCAACCCACCATTTGCTCAACATTCATCCTTATGGTGGGTTGGTACATTGTTAATAAAACAAAACCAATTTAAATAGATAAACCCCACTACTTTCCTTACCAACCCACCCTACAGCACTCATTCTCCATAGTCAATGCGATCGATGTCAACATCTAAGCCTTGCCCCCAATCCGAATCATAAACACCCAATTTAACATAACGATGAAAACTCGACCAGGACCAATCGCAAACATTTTTCACCAAACCATGCCTTAGCGGATTGTAATGGATATAATGGAAATGGTTTCGATAATCCCTCTCATCTCGAATGGTATGCTCCCAAAAACGGCGTTGCCAGATCGTCGCTTCTTTTTTGTGAATTCTGGATGGGTTTCGTTGCTCTTCTTCACCGAAAATGCGCAGGTAATTCATAGTAAATAACCGCTTGATTTCACGTATACGCATGGAGTAGTTTGAATCATTAACAGGGAGTGTGATCATTGTATGAATGTGGTCTGGCAATACACAAATGGCATCAGTCCTGAATGGGCGGCGTTTCGAAACAAGGCGCCAGACATCACGCAGTATTTGCCGGGCTTCATTTTTTGCAAGAATGGGTGATCGCCCATAGGTGACCAAAGTGATAAACACTGTCGCACCTTGATTGTGCATACGACGATATTCTGGCATAAGCTCATTTTACATTAAAGTAGGGTTGACGGGATGTACCGCATGACCAAATTAAAAAAGAATCCTTACAATCCAACCATCCGTCAACCCACCATTTGCTCAACATTTATCCTTATGGTGGGTTGGCACATTATTAATAATACAAAACTAATTTAAATAGCTTTCCCCATCCACCCTACAAGTTTCTCTTAATTCTCCCCAACAATGCCTCCGCGATACTCCGCAGTTCGGGCATTTTCGTAACCCACAGCAACCCCACGTAAACCAGCATTCCAACCCCCAACGCGCCAAACAGCTCCAGCAAGCGTGACCGTCCGCCAACCAGTCCGCGCCAGCCCACCAGAACCGCAGCCATCAACCCCGTCCCCACCGCACTAATGCCCACCCCCTGCCAGATATAAAGTCCTTCCAGCCCCCCCAACTTCTTACGAATGAGAATCACCAGTGCAATAGCCTCCAGCCCGGTAGCCACCGAATTGGCCAACGCCAGACCGCCGTGGGGCATCCAGCCCAGACGGGCAAACCAGGCCGAAAACCACAAACTGAGGCCAATATTCAAGCCCATCGCCGCCACCCCCACACTTACCGGGGTGCGCGTATCATGCAGGGCGTAAAAGGCCCGGCTGAGGATTTCCACCAGTGCGTGCCCGACCAGCCCGGCCGCATACCACAGCAAAGCCCACGCCACCAACTCCGTTGAACGAGCAATAAATTCACCCCGTTGATACAGCAACTGCACCAGTGGGTAACGCAGCAAAATCAAACCAACCCCCGCCGGCAGTGAAAGCAGGATGATCGCCCGCAGCGTGGAGGCCAGCGAACGACGCATCTCATCGATCTTCCCCAACGCCACCTGGGCCGAGAAGGTCGGCAGCGAGGCAATCGCCGCCGATTGCGCCACAGCCATCTGCGGCATCAACATCAAGCTGAACGCCAGGGTGATCGCCGAAACACTGCCCTCGGGCTGTCCCAACGCGATGATCGTATTGACGATAAAGTTCATCTGCACCACAGCCACGCCCAGCAAACGCGGGCCCATCAGCTTGAATACCTCCAGCACAGCGCGGTCTTTCAAGCCCAAGAACGCATGGTAAGCCCGCCCGGGCAAATTCGCTAAAGCGGGAAGTTTAATCAGCAGGTGCAGTAAAGCGCCCAGTACCACGCCAATGGCCAGACGCTGGATGCCCCAATGCTCGGGCAGGAACAACGTCCCCGCAATCATCCCCAGGGAGTACATTGCCGGGGCAATCGATGCAATCAGAAAATTCTGGTGCGCATTCAAGATGCCCATCACCAGGCCGCTGACCCCAAACAAGATCACCGAGGGCAACATCATCCGGAAGAGTTGCACTGTCAAGGCTTCCTGCACCGGGTCTGATTCTGGCACCAACAAAAACAGGCCGTCGGTCACAATTTGCGGCGCAAAGATATACGCCAAAACGCTGATGACCACCAGCGCCAAAAACACCAGGTTAACCACGCCCGAGGCCAGGCGCCAGGCGCCAGCGCGATCTTCTTTGGCCAGGAACCCCGTAAATTTGGGGATGAAGGCCGAACCCAGCGCGCCCCCCGCCACCAGGTTGAACAGCATTTCAACAATACGGTTGGCTGCATTGAAGGAATCAAAAGCCACCGAGGTGCCAAACGCACGCGTGATCACCATGCCGCGCGCCAAACCAACCAAATTACAGATGATAAAAGCTGCCATGACCGTGCCTGTGGCGCGCGCGATCTGCTGGTTGGCCGTCGGGGATGTTTTCACCGTTTTATTCATGCTGCCCCCTGCTCCTCGTCAAAGCCCTGTGTTTGATGCCATCTGCGGGCAAGTTCCTCCGCTTGAAGCTCCATTAATTTCTCTCCCACCGCCAGGGCCTCCGCTTCCAGGGTGCCAAACCGACTTCTGAATCGGTTGAGGGCTTCTCGCAATGCAAATTCAGCATCAATCTCCAATTGGTGTGCCAGGCTGGTCAGTCCCAACAAGAGCTCACCAAAATTCTCTTGCAGGGTGTCTGCCTGGGATAGATCAAGCGCCGCCAGTTTGTCTCGAATCGAATCGGGGGTACCCAGGCTGGTCAGACCTTGAAAACCCACCCGACCAACCCTTTCGATAATTTGTTCTGACTGTAAAAGAGCCGGCAGTGCCGCCGGTACACCGTCAAGGATACCGACCTTATGGCTATTTTCATGCGCTTTACGTTCTTCGGCTTTGATCTCTTCCCAACTGCGAATCACACCCTGCACACCATCTGTGCTCACCCCAGAAAAGACGTGCGGGTGTCGGCGGATCAACTTGGTCGCAATACCTTCGATCACAGTGTGGATATTAAAGTCACCCTCCTCCTCGGCGATCTGGGCATGCAGCAAAATCTGTAACAATAAATCGCCCAGCTCCTCCGCCAAATCGGTCGCATCTTCACGGTCCAGCGCGTCCAGGGTTTCGTAGGCTTCCTCCAACAAAAAGGGTCGCAAGCTAAGGTGTGTCTGCTCCCGATCCCAGGGGCAGCCATCCGGCGCCCGCAGCCGGGCAATAACCTCCTGAAAGGCTTCAAATGAGGATTGCGGCGAACGCGGCGGAACATACAACGAACTGAGCAACCCGATCTGTTCGCTCTTATCAATGGCATGCAGGGGCAGTTCTTCCACCGCCTCTGCACCGGTTCCCGCACCATGCACCAGCGACACCGGGTGCTGGTCCGGGTAAGCTGTCATCAAAGTCAGTTTAACCTCCGCAGCCACATCCCGATCGTAAATCTGGGCGATCAAGGCCGGAACAGAGGGCGGAAAGCCCGGCGTGTGACGCATGGCCATTTCAAGCGCATCTGTCAGAACCATATCCGGGAAGGGATCCACACCCAGGGCACGCCAGGTCGGCTCTAAAAAACTCAAGCCGTCAATCACCTGCACGGGGATGCCCATTTGCTCTGCGCGGCGGGCAATTGCAGGGCAGGTGGCTTCAGCCACGAAAGGGTGTCCGGGTACAGCATAGGTCACCGAAACAGTCTTCCCCAGGTTTAATATTTTCTCGATAATACCTTCGTAGACCGCTTCAAAAGTGTCACAGCGTTCATAAAGCTCATCGAAACTTTCCTGAACCAGATGTTCGGGTAAATATGGAACGGTGGGGTGCTGCCTGGTGCGCAGGTACAGGGTGTCGATGCGCTCCAGCCAATCCCAGGCTTTGCGGGTCAAGGCAGCCGGGTCACCCGGGCCCAACCCAAGCAAGGTGATCCCCTGTTGCAAATGATTGTGCTGCTTCTTAGTCATGATGGTCTTTTCAATCAAGCCATTTAACGCATAGAGACGTTATTAAAAACGTCTCTATGCACAGTGTTTACTTTAAATTGTCGGCATTTGGTTAAACCAGGCCAAACCGCGCAGATCAAATCCATGGTCAAGCCCTGAAAGGGGGCATAC
Source organism: Chloroflexota bacterium (assembly GCA_012522475.1). Taxonomy (GTDB): domain Bacteria; phylum Chloroflexota; class Anaerolineae; order Anaerolineales; family Anaerolineaceae; genus Brevifilum. The sequence continues at coordinate 17,496 of JAAYKH010000001.1, forward strand.
ACGGCATCCAACTCATCCGTGGGGCGTAATTAACGCTTGGTGTAGGTAGGTGCCTTACGGGCTCGCTTAAGACCGGGCTTCTTGCGTTCCTTCACACGCGGGTCGCGCGTCAGGTAACCGCTATGGCGCAATGCCGGACGCAATTCCTCGTCCATTTCCACCAGTGCACGGGCCAGACCCAGCTTGACCGCATCACGTTGACCGGTAACCCCGCCGCCCTGCACTTTGACGGTGACATCAAATTTTTCTTTGATGTGGTTGGCAATCTGGAACGCATTGATAATATCCGATGCATCGCCCAGGCGGGTGAAATAAGCATCAATTTCCTTACCGTTGACGGTACATTCGCCAGAACCAGCCATAATGCGAACACGGGCAGAACTCTGTTTTCGACGGCCAATACCTTCGTAATATCGATTATCCATAAAGTCGATCTCTCCTCTTACTCAACCAAATCGGGTTGTTGTGCATGGTGCGGGTGTTTCGGCCCAGCATAAACATGCAAGTTCTGGTACACCCTGCGACCCAGTTTATTTTTGGGGATCATCCCCCAACCGGCTCGCTCAATCACCCTTTCGGGAAATAATTCTAACTGACGCTGCAGGTTAATTTGCTTAATGCCACCGGGGTAACCGGAATGGCGATAATAAATCTTGCCTTCCAGACGGGTGGGGTGTACATCCACCTTTTCAGCGTTCACTACCACTACATTGGCGCCCAGGAGTACACCGGGCGTGTAGTCCGGGCGATGTTTGCCCAGCAATAATTGGGCAATCTTTGTCGCCAAGCGTCCCAGGTTTTGCCCTTCAGCATCCACCAACAACCACTCACGCTCAACTTGACCTTTAGGTACGTATGTTTTATTCACAATCAAACTCTCCATCATTCAAAGATGCCATCTTCAGGGCAAACCTGAAGGATAAAATCCACATCGATCCTTGCTAATAGCCAACGGCTTCCAGTACCAGGCCGTTGGCGGGGGCCAATCCCGCCAGCGCCAACTGACCGGTTTTGATGCCCTCGGCGATTAATGCTACTGGCGCCGCGCTTTGCCCAATCGTTACCAGTGCAAAGGTGATTCGCCGCACCATATGGTATAAAAAGGCATTCGCAAAAATATCGAACTGCCATTCATCACCAGCACCCGACCATTCGGCCGAGAACACTTCCCGAACAGTCACGCCGTTCTCGGTCATCGGGCTGCCAAAAGCCCTGAAATCGTGTGAGCCTATCAGGTTTACAGCAGCGGTATTCATCCGGTCAACCTGCACTTCGGGCCACACCCGCCAGGCGAAGTCCGCTCTGAGGGGGTCTCGCACGGGCTGGCAATAAATCCGGTAACGATAGTGGCGCCACTTGGCATCATAACGGGGATGGAATTCCGCCGGCACCGCGCTGACCGATTGCACCGCCATATCATCCGGCAGGTAATGGTTCAGGGCATTACGCAGATCATCGGTTGTATGCTGCCAATCTAAGTGGAAACACACCACCTGCCCGCGTGCGTGCACGCCCGCATCAGTTCTGCCGGCGGCCAGAACAAAGCTGCCCTGCCAGCCAAGCCTGGCAAGCGCAGTCTCCAGTTCAGCCTGAACCGTCCGCACTGCAGCCTGGCGCTGATATCCCGCAAAGGCCGAGCCATTATAAGCAAGAATAATTTTGTAATGTACTGCACCCATCCGGTGTTTCCGGGTGGATTAATCTTCAACCAGTTCAATCAACGCCATCTCAGCGCCATCACTGCGGCGAGGGCCCAGCTTTAATATCCGGGTATAACCACCATTGCGACTGGCATAGCGTGGTCCAATATCATCAAATAATTTCTGTACGAGCGGGCGGCTGCCATTACCTAATTTTGCCGAAGCCTTACGACGAGCATTGATGGCGGTAATCTCATCCGCATTCTGTGCGTTGCGTGCCAGGGTGATCAATTTCTCCGTATGTGGTTGGATAAATTTAGCCTTGGTCAGCGTAGTTTTAATCCGCTCATGTTCAATAATTTGTCTGATCATCGTCCGCTGCATCGCCGTACGGTGCCCACCGCTGCGATTTAACTGAAAGCCTTTGACTCTGTGTCGCATAATTCTAATTCTCCGTTATTATTCCTCTTCGCCCTCGAGGAAGCCTTTTTCAATCATTTTTTCTCTCAATTCAACCAGGCTCTTATCACCAAAATTCCTGATAGAAAGGATTGCGTCGTCGCCCTTGCTCAAAATTTCCAGTACGTTCCCAACGGTGGTGATCCCGCTGCGTTTCAGGGAGTTGAACACCCGCACTGTCAGGTCAAGGTTTTCGATGGGCATTTCAGCGGCTTCACTATTAATCGTTGTAGCTGGTTCAACCTGCTCGATGGGGGCTATCAGCAATTCTTCGCTAAGCCCAGAAATATAACGCAGGTGATCAATCAAGATTTTCGATGATCGAATCATTGCTTCTTCCGGGGCGATGCTTCCATCGGTCCAGATCTCAATCGTAAGGCTGTCAAAATCCGTGCTGCGTCCTACCCGGGCTGAACCAACAGTCCAGTTGACTTTGCGCACCGGTGAAAAGATCGCATCAACCGGCAGCTCGCCGATAGGCAGGTGCTCACTGCGTTCAGTACCCGGTGAATAACCACGGCCGCGTTCTACAGTCATATCGATCTCTAACTTCGTCTGCTTGTTATCCACCGTGAACAGGTAAAGATCCGGGTTGATAATCTCAACCTCTGACGGGCAGATATATCCGCTGTCGTCACCGTGCCCTCGCCGCTGACTTCCAAACGAAGATGCGAAATATCCACATCATACAGTTTCAGCCGCAATTGCTTTAATTGCAAGATCATCTGAATCACATCTTCACGCACACCTTCGATGTCGCTGAACTCATGCAAAACATCTGTAATGCGGATCGATGTAACCGCAACGCCTTCCAGTGAGGACAGGAGGACGCGCCGCAAAGCATTGCCAAGCGTTGTCCCAAAGCCGCGTTCCAGGGGGCTAATAACAAACTTGCCATAATTTCGGGCTTCAGCAATCCGTTCGACTTTTGGCGTTACCATACTCATTATTCCAGTCACCTCATACCCCTTACTAGTACATCCTGTGCACTAACATCCTCAGCCCTAACGTGAGTAATACTCAACAATCAGCTGCTCATTCAAATTGCCGTCAATTTCAGCCCGTTCGGGTAGACGAAGCATCCGAGCTGTAAGTTTATCCAGGTCGGCCTCAATCCAGGTCGGCGGAGTTCGCATTTCTCCCGCCTGACGCAAGGTTTTGAAATACTCAGTTTGCTTGGAAGTTTCCCGAACTGTAATCTTGTCGCCGGGTTTTAAGCTTGTCGAAGCGATATCATTGCGCCGATCGTTGAGAATAAAATGACCATGATTAATTAATTGACGAGCCTGGCTGCGGCTTTCTGCGAAGCCCGCCCGATAGACAATGTTATCAAAACGGCTCTCTAAAATTTGAAGCAAGTTCAAACCCGTCAGGCCTGGACGCCGACGCGCATCGTCAAAATTGCGTTTGAATTGTCGTTCCAGCACACCATAAATGCGCTTTCCTTTTTGCTTGGCGCGCAATTGCCTCGAATAGTCCGATTCGCGCCCCGCACGGCCGCTAAAACGGCCATGTTCACCAGGAGGATAAGCCCGTCGTTCCATCGCACATTTTGGCGTAAAACAACGCTCTCCCTTTAAGAATAATTTCTCGCCTTCACGCCGGCACAATTTACATACCGGCCCTGTATATCTTGCCATTGATTCCTCTCTTTGTTAATCTATTAGACGCGGCGTCTTTTGGGCGGTCGGCAGCCGTTGTGGGGCACCGGGGTCACATCTTCAATCGATCGGACCGTCATCCCCAGGCTTTGCACGGCACGGATAGCCGCTTCACGGCCAGGCCCAGGTCCCTTGACAATCAGGTCAACTTCCTGAACGCCAAAACCTTGCGCTATTTTTATCACCTGTTCGGTTGCTAAGCGCGCGGCAAAGGGCGTACTTTTCCGGGAGCCTTTAAAGCCTGCGGAACCAGCACTACCCCAGCATACCGTGTTTCCTGTTTGATCGGTTACCGTTATGATCGTGTTGTTAAAGGTCGCATACACATGCACCTGCGCCGATGACATCTGGCGCTTGATTCTTCGAGCACCTGTAGTTCGCCGCGATCGTTGTGGTTTTTTTGCCATTTTACCTCTCACTCATTCAATCTTCATGGCTGTTGCACTGCCCATCCTGCCGCGGGGGAGAGAAGGAAGGAAAAACCCCAGACAGGCAGACGAACAAGCCAATTCAAACTCGCTTTATTTCTTGCCAACACCTCTGCGGCGGCCGCGACCAGCAACCGTCTTCTTCGGTCCCTTACGGGTACGAGCATTGGTCTTGGTGCGCTGCCCATGGACGGGCAGTCCGCGCCGGTGACGCAGGCCGCGATAGGAGCCGATTTCCATCAAACGTTTGATATTCATCTGCACCTGGCGGCGCAAATCGCCTTCAACGGTGTAATTGGCGGCAATGAATTCACGCATTTTAGATACATCACCATCCGCCAGGTCCTTAACTCGAATGTCAGGGTTCACACCGGTCGCCTCAATAATTTCTTTTGCCCGGGTTGGGCCAATTCCATAAATATATCTCAGACCAATTTCTACGCGTTTCTCGCGTGGGAGGTCAACACCTTCAATACGTGCCATTATCTATCTTCCTTATCCTTGTCGCTGCTTATGCTTCGGGTTGTCACAAATTACATACAAACGACCACCGCGCTTAACAATTTTACATTTCGCACAGCGCTTCTTGATTGATGCTGATACTTTCATGTCCTTACTCCTTCTATCTTGCTGCAAAACATTAATTTTACTTGCTAACAAGCTTTTCGTCTAGTTTTCGCCCATTTGCGTTAAAATCAATGGTCCGTTCGCAGTGATCGCTACCGTATGTTCAAAATGTGCCGTCAAAGAACCATCAGCCGAGGCAACCGTCCACTGGTCAGCTTTAACCACTGTATCCGGTGTGCCAACCAGCACCATGGGCTCCAGCGCGATGGTCATCCCTTCGCGCAAGCGGATGCCGCGTCCTGGTTTCCCATAATTGGGCACCTGGGGCCCTTCGTGCATTGCTCTCCCCACACCGTGCCCGGTATACATCCGGGTGACGTGGAAGCCCTGGCCCTCAACATAGGACTGTACCGCGTGGCCGATATCGCCGGTAGTGTTATCAGGCACCATCTTCTCAATGGCTATTTTAAGCGCCTGTTCAGTTACCTTAATCAAACGTTCGGATTGCGGGTTGATCTGACCCACTCCAACGGTAACGGCCATATCGCCGACAAACCCCTGGTAAACGGTGCCGCAATCGATGCTGACAAGATCACCTTCCACCAATTGACGGTCTCCCGGAATGCCATGTACCAGCTCGTCATTTACACTCGTGCAAATGCTGGCAGGGTAAGGGTATGGACCTGGATAATTTTTAAAGGGCGAATAAACACCGTAACGCTGATGAACCGCCTCAAAAGCTGCATTCAGCTCAGCTGTCGTCACCCCGGGTGCAATCAAACTCACGGCGGCACTGAGTGCCTCCGCGTTGATCCGTCCGGCCTCGCGCATAATCTCGATCTCTTGCTGAGATTTAATATTAATCGATCGCTCCCAGGAGATCATCATCCCTCAAGCCTCCTCAACCGCTTTCATCAGGTCTTCGGTAACGCCCTCAATTGATTGGGTGCCATCAATCTCAACCAGCAAGCTCTTTTGGGTGTAATAATCAATTAATGGGGCTGTCTGGTCTCGATAAACCTTAATGCGGTGACGAACCGTTTCGGGTTGGTCATCCTCGCGCTGGTAAAGTTCTGAACCGTCCAAATCATCAATCCACTGCACCATGGGCGGATTATAAAGCGCATGGTAAACCCGGCCCGAACTACTCACCCAACGGCCGCTCAGGCGTTCAACCAGCACCTCATCCGGAACATTGATAAAGGGAACCACCTTTACACCAGCATCAAATTGCGCCAGCAGCGTTTCCAGTGCTTCTGCCTGAACCGGTGTGCGCGGGAACCCATCTAAAACAGCACCGCTTACACAATCGGGTTTCGCCAGTCGTTCTTCTACCATCTTAATGGTCACACCATCTGGCACCAGTTCACCCTTGTTCATAAAGCTTTGCGCCAGCTGTCCTAATTCGGTTTCATTTTTTAAATGTTCCCGAAACAGGTCGCCGGTTGAGATGTGAACCAGGCTCAAAGCCTGCGCAAGCACCTTGGCCTGGGTGCCCTTACCCGCTCCCGGCGGTCCTAGCATGACGATATACAAAGGTGTCTTCACGGAATGCGCCAGCCTTAACTGATCAGACGGTCATCATAACCATGTAATTTCAGGTCAGATTCCATAATCTGGAAGGTATCGCGTACCACACCCACCACAATCAATAGTCCTGATGATGAAACCAGGAAGATTTGTGTTGTGGATAGCCCTGGTGGCAATAACAAACCCAAAAAGAAAGGCAATGCTGCCACCACGCCGAGGAACAAAGCTCCCGGCAGGGTGATCCTGCGCTGCACCTTAGTCAGGTAGCGCTGGGTTGGGCCTCCGCGCGCAATTCCTGGGATCTGTGCGCCCTGCTTTTTCAGGTTATCGCCGTAGTTTTGTTGTGCAAACAAAATGTCCGTGTAGAAAAAAGTAAACAGCACAACCATAATAAAGAACAGGATCGGGTAAACAACGCCCTCACCGCCAAGGATCTTTTGGGTACCGGTGGCGAGGTTTCGCGCCCATTCTTTTTCAGAGCCGACAAAAAAGCTGGCCAAAATCGTTGGGAAGGTCATCAGCGATTGTGCGAAGATGATCGGGATCATACCCGCCATGTTGACCATTAAAGGCACTGTACTTTTAACCGGCATGGACATCCGGCTGCCCACACGGCGCCCGGGGAACATCACCGGCACATGCCGGCGGCCTTCTTGCACATAGATGATGGCAAAAATTGTCACGACCAGCAAGGCCACCACAATGAAAATCAACCACCAGTATTGTGGGTCAGTTACCAGAGCAAGCAAGTTCCTCGGCAGGCTGGAAACAATGCCCGCAAAAATAATCAATGAAAGTCCCTGCCCGCGAATACCAAATTCAGAGATTAACTCGCCCAGCCAGACGCCAAACATGGTACCGGCCATCATCGAAAGGAGCGTGGCCAGCGTAGGGATCAAAACATCCCCGGAAAAACCGAACTGTGCAGCAACGCTCTGCCCGAGAATAGCGTTAAAAATATTAATCTGGCCAATAGCTGAAAGAGCAGCCATAGGGATTGTCAGGATCATCGTCCATTTTTCCATCCAGGCGCGCCCTTCGCGCGGGTCTTCCTGCATTTTTCTTTCCAGCGATGGGATAATCGGAATCAGCAATTGCAGGATGATTTGAGCTGTAATATACGGGTAAACGCCCATCGCCAAAACCGAAAAGTTCGATACAGCGCCACCGGAAAGCATATCCAGCAGGTTGATCAAGCCGCCTGCAGCACCGCTGGTTTTTGTAAGTTGGGCCACCAACTGCCTATCGATACCAGGCACCGGTATGTTGGTCGCCAGACGATAAATTGCCAGCAACACCAGTGACATAATCAGTTTCTGCCGAATGTCCTTTGACTTCCAAAGATAGCGCCAAGCTGACCGTTTCATATTCAGGTCTCCTTTAACAACCTAGGGTAAATGGCTAGGCCTGGATTAACTCCACACTGCCGCCCGCGCCTTCAATTTTCTCCTTGGCGCTTGCGGATACTTTGTGGGCTTTTACGTTCAGGGCAACAGAAACATCGCCACGCCCCAAGATTTTCACAGGGGTCTTTAAATTTTTAATGATGCCTGCTTCCACCAGAAGTTCGGGGGTAATTTCCGAATCTGCCGGGAATTCACCCAGTTTTTCCAGGTTCACTTCTGCATAGCGCACACGATTGATCGGATTAAAACCCACACCGCGCATAAACGGAAGTTTCCTGAAATAAGGAAGGTTGCCGCCCTGATGATACAGACGGACACCACCGCCAGACCGCGCTTTTTGTCCCTTCACGCCACGGCCGCTGGTTTTTCCATAACCCGAAGCCGTCCCCCGGCCTTTTCGCTTACGGTTTTGTCGTGCGCCTTCATTTGGTTTTAAATCATGTAATTCCATAACAACAATTCCTTACACTTCTTCAACAACAACCAGATGCGACACCTTGTCAATCATGCCTCGGACAACAAGATTATCCTTGTGGGTCGCAATTTGATTGAGCTTTCTTAAACCTAAAACTCGCAGAGTCGCTTTTTGACGTTTTGAATAGCCAATTGGACTTTTCACCAGGGTGATTTCCAATTGCGTTTGTTTTTTTCTGGCCATTATTTTTCTCGCTCCCAGTAGGGTTTAGTCCGCTCCAAAGGTATACCGCGATGGGCAGCCTGTTCTTCAGGGGATTTTAACTGATCCAATGCATTGAAAGTGGCGCGAACCACATTCAAAATATTGCTGCTGCCCAGCGACTTGGTTAAAATATCGTGCACACCAAGCGCTTCCAACACAGCACGTACACCACCACCGGCGATCACACCGGTTCCAGGGCCAGCAGGACGCAGCAAAACAATAGCGCCGCTTTGCTTACCCAGCACCTCATGGGAGATTGATGTACCATTCAGGTTAATCCGGCGCATGTCTCTGCGAGCGCGCTCGCTCGCTTTGCGAATGGCCTCAGGAACAGCATTTGCTTTACCAACGCCCATGCCAACACGGCCAGCGTTATCCCCAATCACCATCACTACCCGGAAAGAAAACCTGCGGCCGCCTTTGACAACTTTCGCTACACGTGCAATGTCGATCACACGCTCATCATACATATTCTCAGTTTGGTAGTCCGACATATCGCCTCTTTCTTAGAACTCCAAGCCACCTTCGCGGGCAGCTTCAGCCAATGCCTTCACACGGCCGATATATTTATATCCACCACGGTCAAAAACAACCTGGTTAATGCCAACTTTTTTCGCACGTTCCGCGATCGCCTGACCCACTTTTTGCGCCTGTTCGGTGGTGCTCAGTCCATCCATCTTTGAGCGCAATTCCGCATCAATGCTCGATGCAAAAACCAGGGTATGTCCCCGATGATCGTCAATCAACTGCACATAGATCTCTTTCGAGCTGCGAAAAACATTCATCCTCGGTCGCTCGGGGGTGCCGAAAATCTTCTTCCGCACACGAAAGTGACGGCGCAATCGAGCTTCATTTCGTGATTTCTTTGCCATAATATCTCACCTTCATTTTTCTTATGCGGCCTTACCGGCTTTACCAGCTTTGCGGCGAATGTGTTCGCCCTGATAGCGAATACCTTTGCCCTTATAGGGTTCGGTGGGTCGCACTTTGCGAATATTCGCTGCTATCTGACCGACAACTTGTTTGTCATAGCCCAAAACTTTAATCTGGCGCGCTCGGGTATCCACTTCGAAACTAACACCCTCCGGGGCTTCAATAACCACGGGATGCGAATAGCCAACATTCAACACCAGTTTGTCGCCATCCAATTCAGCCCGATAGCCAACGCCTTCTATCACAAGAATGCGCTCAAAGCCCTGGCTAACGCCAAGCACCATATTATTCAAGACAGAACGAGTGGTGCCATGCAAAGAGCGATGCGTTGGTTGATCGCTGGGTCGTTCCACAAGAATGGCGCCATTTTCTTTCTTAATCACCATATCCGGTGAAAAAGTCCATTCCAACTCACCCTTCGGGCCTTTGACATGCACATAAGAGCCGTCAATTTTGATCTCAACACCTGCCGGCACTTCAATTGGTAATTGTCCTACTCGAGACACAGCTCGTACCTCCTCTAGCGCCAGGCGCTACCAAACTTTACACAAAATCTCGCCGCCAACGCCCATCTTGCGCGCGCGCTGGTCAGTCATCACGCCTTTGGGCGTGGATAGGATCGCGACACCAATCCCCGCCAACACCCAGGGAATATCCGTTTTCCTGGTATACACCCGGCGACCAGGGCGGCTAACCCGCTCCAGCCCGGTAATTAACGGACGCCGATTTCGTCGCTCGCCGATGTATTTCAAGCGGAGGCGTAACACCTTCTGGTGGGGTTTGCTCCCCTCAACCACATCGTAACCTTCAATAAAACCCTCTTCCAATAAGATCTGGGCAATTTCAGCCTTGATCTTCGAACTGGGCATGCTCACCAGTGTGCCGTTACTGATGGCAACATTACGGATTCGGGTCAGCATATCTGCAATTGGATCTGAAAAACTCATCGATACTTCCTCCGCCGTTTTACCACGATGATTTGGTTACACCAGGAATTTTCCCTTGCAGGGCCAATTCCCGAAAACAAATCCGGCATAAACCAAATTTACGAATATAACCTCTGGGTCGCCCACAGCGCCGACAGCGGTTCACAACCTGGTTAGAATACTTTCGCCGCTTCTCGCGATACACCATACACTTTTTAGCCATACTATCCTTTCCTGAACGGCATCCCAATTTTGCTTAATAACGCACGGGCCTGATCATCATTCTCAGCAGTCGTCACAATACTGACCTCCATACCCCGCAAGATCGAAACATCATCATAGCTGATCTCGGGAAAGATCAATTGTTCCTGCAGCCCCAGCGTGTAGTTCCCTCGCCCATCAAAGGCATCGGCAGAGATCCCACGAAAGTCGCGCACTCGGGGGAGGGCTACGTTGACCAAACGGTCCAAAAAAGCCCACATCCGGTCGCCGCGCAGTGTCACCTTTGCGCCAATGATGCGTCCTTCACGCAATTTGAAGCTCGCAATCGATTTCTTCGCCTTGGTGACAACCGGGCGTTGACCGGTGATGACTGTCAGGTCTCGAACAACTTCATCCAAAGCCTTTGGGTTTTCCAGGGCATCGCCAACGCCAACATTGACCACAATTTTCTGGACCGTGGGAACTTCCATAACGTTGTCGATGGACAACTCCTCTTTCAGGGCTGGTGCGATCTCTTCTTTAAAAATCTCTTTTAGTCTATTCATGCCTTGCTCCAAAGACCTTCTTATTTATCGATCGGTGTGCCGGTACGGGTTGAAACACGGATCGCTTTGCCATCCTTGCGTTGGATTCGAACCCGTGTGGGCTTCTCATCCTTCGGGTCTACCAGCATTACATTCGAAATGTGAATCGGTGCTTCAAACTCAAACTTACCGGCAGGAATGGTTTTACCCCGCGATTGAGTTTGCGCCTGGTGCTTAACCCGCAGGTTGACGCCATGCACAACCACACGCTCCTTATCCGGGATCACCCGAACCACCTCACCAATCGTGCCTTTATCTTTTCCGCTGATCACAATCACGCGATCACCTTTGCGTATCTTTTTCTTCATTCTTACACTCCTGTCATCTCTGGCTATAGCACTTCCGGTGCCAGCGAGACAATCTTCATAAAGCCTTTTTCGCGCAGCTCACGTGCCACCGGCCCAAAGATGCGTGTACCCCGTGGGTTGACGCCATCATTGTCCAGGATGACCACAGCGTTATCATCAAAACGAATGCTAGAGCCATCAGTTCGCCGCCATTCCTTGGCAGTACGCACAATCACGGCTTTAACAATTTCGCTCTTTTTCACAGTTGACTGCGGTGCGGCAGATTTTATCGTTCCAATGACAATATCGCCAACATACCCGTACCGTGTACGCGAGCCACCGGTGACGTGAATGACTAGTATTTCTTTTGCGCCGGTATTATCAGCAACTTTTAATCGGGTTTCCTTCTGGATCATGACTCAGACTCCCAATTCTTCAACGCTGTCAGCTTCCGAGCGTTCCTCTACCCGCAAAATCTTTTCAACAACCCAACGCTTGGTCCGGGAAATCGGTTGACTTTCAACGATTCTGACCCGATCGCCAACGTTGGCGCCCAGCTCATCATGTGCCTTATAGGATTTTGCACTGCGGACAACCTTATGATACAGCGGGTGCCGATAGACGCGCACCACCTCAACCACTGCGGTCTTTTCCATCTTGTCGCTGACCACAGTCCCTGTCAATCGACGTCGCTTGTTCATGCTTCACTCTCCTCGGCCGTCTCAGCCAACTGTTTTTCTTTTAAGATGGTTTCCATCCGGGCGATATCCCGGCGAACGAACCGTATTCGGCTGGTATCCGTCAACTGGCCGGTGATCGTTTGAAACCTGAGGTTCATTAATTCGTGACGGGCTTCTAATATCGCTTCCTCAATTTGAGGCGCACTCATATTTCGAATTTCTGCTGCTTTCATAATTACGCCTCTCCTGCCACATCACGTGAGACGATTTTAGTCTTCACTGCTAATTTATACCTGGCACGGGTCAGCGCACGCTGAGCTGTGTCGTGATCCGTTCCTCCAATTTCAAACATGATCCGGCCGGGTTTCACAACAGCCACCCAATGGTCAACAGGAGCTTTACCCTTACCCATGCGGGTTTCGGCAGCACGCTTGGTGTAGGGCTTGTCGGGGAAAATTCGAATCCAAACCTTGCCACGACGCTTCATCGCATGCACGATCGCCCGACGAGCCGCTTCAATCTGCCGGGCACTAATATACCCCGGCTCCAAAGCTTGCAAGCCGTAATCACCAAAGGAAACATCAGAGCCGCGATAAGCCTTGCCTCTCATCCGGCCGCGCATTTGTTTGCGGTACTTTACTCGTTTTGGCATTAACATAATAACTACCTCGCTAATCGCCGGTTTTATGTCCGGCGACGATTTTAATCACTGACATAAACGCCTTCAGTGGTTTCAGTTTCTTCTTCCACTTCGGGCAAAATCTCACCTTTATAAATCCACACCTTGATCCCCAACTGACCATAGGTCGTTAATGCTTCCGCTTGTGCGTAATCAATATCGGCACGCAAGGTCTGTAAAGGCACACGCCCCTCACGCAGCCAAACGCTGCGTGACATTTCTGCGCCGCCCAAACGCCCAGAGACCATCACCTTAACGCCTTCGGCACCGGCACGCATACCTTGCTGAATGGCGCGCTGCATGGCCCGACGGTAACTGATTCGTCGCACCAGTTGGCCGGCAATATTTTCAGCCACCAGACGAGCATCCAAATCGGGAGATTTAACTTCCTTAATCTCCAGATCGATTTTCTTGCCAGTCAGGGCTTCCAGATCGCTGCGCATACTTTTAACGTTTTCTCCACTGCGGCCAATCAGGATGCCGGGTTTAGCAGTGTGCACATAGAGCTTAATCTTGCCGGGAAACCGTTCGACCTCAATCGCCGAGATTCCAGCGCGATCGTTGGTTTTTCGAATCATTTTCCGAAGGGCAAGGTCCTCATGCAATTGATCCTGGTAATCCTTACCATCTGCAAACCAGCGGGCTAGCCAAGGTTTGTTTGTTTTCAGCCGATATCCAATCGGATGTACTTTGCGACCCATATTTACTCCTGGTTCCTTTTAATGACACAATCTTCAAACATGTCGTCACTCAACCTCTCTTAGAACAACCGTGATATGCGAGCGCCGTCGCAAAATCGGTTTAAACCGACCGCGGGCGCCAAACCGACGCCATTTACGCGTCGGCGCTTCATCGGCATAGATCCGGTAAACATAAAGATCATCGCGTGACACGCCAAAATTCTCTTCCGCATTGGCAATCGCCGACTGAAGCAGCTTCTTTATTGGTTCAGCAGCCTTCTTGGTCGTGAAAGTTAAGATGTCCAGCGCCTCCTGCACATGTTTTCCGCGCACAAGATCAATCACCAACCGGGCTTTCTGCGCCGAAGTATCCAGATTGCTCAATTTCGCTCGAATATCTGTAGGCATAACGTCTTATCCTTACTATCTCTTACCGCCGCGGCGATCTGCCTTACTGGCAACAACATGACCCCGGTAGAAGCGCGTCGGCGCAAATTCACCCAGCCGATGCCCAACCATGTTTTCAGTAATGTAAATCGGCACGTGCCGGCGCCCGTCATGAACAGCGATTGTATGTCCGACCATCTGCGGGAAAATCGTGCTGGCACGGCTCCAGGTTCGGATGACCTTTTTCTCGCTTTTTTCGTTCATGTCTTCAATTTTTTTCAATAATTTCGGGTCGATAAACGGCCCTTTTTTCAGCGATCGCGACATAATTTCGTCCTCTTTTTCGCTATAATAATCGGTTACTTACGACGCCGTTTCGCTTTAGAGCGATGGCGGACAATATACTTATCAGTACGCTTATTCTGACGGGTCTTCTTACCCAGGGTGGGTTGACCCCAGGGGGTCTTCGGACCAGGCATACCAATCGGTGTGCGACCCTCACCTCCACCGTGGGGATGGTCGCGCGGGGACATGGCTGATCCGCGTACGGAAGGCCGCCAACCCATAAGGCGCTTGCGTCCGGCTTTGCCCAGCTTAATGTTCCCATGCTCGATATTACCAACCTGGCCAATAGTAGCCCGGCAGGTTTGCAGCACCAGCCTGACCTCGCCCGAGGGGAGGCGTATATGCGCATAACGGCCTTCTTTGGCCAACAATTGCGCTGAAGCTCCGGCAGAGCGCACCATCTGGCCGCCCTTGCCAGGCTGCAATTCGATGTTATGAATGGTCGTACCCGTGGGGATGCTCGCCAGGGGCATGCTATTTCCAGGGCGAATCTCTGTTACATCACTGGAAACAATCTTATCGCCAACTTTCAAACCGACGGGGGCAATGATATAGCGTTTCTCGCCATCAGCGTAGTGCAACAAAGCCAATCGTGCCGATCGGTTAGGATCGTATTCAATGGCCGCCACGGTCGCCGGGACATCAAACTTATTTCGTTTAAAATCCACCAAACGAATGAAGCGTTTATGCCCGCCGCCGCGATGTCGAACGGTAACACGGCCATACATATTACGACCAGAGCTTTTTTTCAACGGAACGATTAGCGAACGTTCCGGCTTGGTTTTGGTAATCTCTTCAAAAGAGTGGCCGGTCCTGTGTCGGGTACCGGGTGTTCTTGGTTTATATACTTTGACTGCCATTACTCTACCCCTTCAAAAATCGGGATGCGCTCGCCTTCCGCCAAAGTTACGACGGCCTTCTTATAAGCACTCGAGCGGGTACGCATCTGGCGGTTACGCAAATTGCGCGACTGTTTAGCGGGCACAATCATTACGTTTACACGGTCCACTTTCACATCGAAAATTGTCTCAATCGCTTCCCTGATGGCCGTTTTAGTCGCACGATAGTCGACCTCAAAAACATACTGGTTCAGGTATGAAGACAGATAGTTCGATTTTTCAGTGACAATCGGCCGGCGGATGATATCAAATACAGTTTTCTTCTTCATAATAAATTCCTACCTATCCGAGATAGCCCTCAATCACATCCAGGGCAGCTACCGGGATCACAATCCGTTTAGATACCAGCAAATCCCGAATGTTCAGGTAATTGGCCATGAGGAGCTTGACATCTGCCAGATTGGTGCCGGCCCGTTTAACTTCTTCATACTCCGGAGCGTTAGACGGGATCAGCAGTAAAACTCGCTCATCGCCAGCGATGGCGTGCATCGCTCTCGCCATGGCACTGGTTTTCATCGTGTCAAGTTTCAACTCATCCACCAGGATGATCTCACCCTCTGAAGCTTTGACGCTCAAAGCAGACCGCAAAGCAGCTCTGCGCATCTTTTTAGGCATGGCCTGCTCATAGGCGCGCGGTTTGGGGGTGAACACCCCACCGCCGCCAACCCATTGCGGTGAACGTATCGAGCCATGCCGGGCGCGTCCGGTACCTTTTTGACGCCAGGGCTTCCGTCCGCCACCCGAAACCTCACTACGACCCTTTGTCGAGTGTGTGCCCAGGCGGCTGTTGGCCATTTGCCTGACGTATGCCTGATGCATGAGATCAACTTTCACTGGGGCTTCAAAAATCGTCGGCGACAACTCTGCCGTGCCGACTTTCTTTCCCTTCATGTTGACAACATCAACTTTCATGATTACTCAACTCCATAACTGGTTATCGCCCAGGTGGGCGTCTAGTGTTTCCGGGCAGCCTTAATCACCACCATGCCGCCCTTCGGGCCAGGCACGGAGCCATCAACTGCGATCAAGTTGCGTTCTGGGTCGACCAGTACCACACGTACATTCGATGAGGTCACCCGTTCATTGCCCATGCGTCCGGGGCCGGGTTTACCTTTAAAGATCCGCCCCGGGGTTGTGCCAGCTCCCATTGAACCGGGTGCCCGCTGACGGTCAGATTGACCATGGGTGGCTGGCCCACCACCAAAGTGGTGGCGCTTCACCACGCCCGCAAAGCCTTTTCCTTTGCTGACCCCAACAACATCAACCCGTTCACCGGCTTCAAAAATAGCAACATCCAACGCGTCGCCTTCAGCGACACCGGGTGATTTCGTTCTAAATTCTCGTAAAATTCGTAATGGTGGTAAATTGTTACGCTCAAGGTGCCCCATTTGACCCCGTGTCAACCGTTTGGGTTTCACCTCTTCAAAACCGATCTGGACTGAGGAATAACCGTCATTTTCTTTGGTTTTGATCTGGGTAACATAACAAGGCCCAGCTTCGATAACGGTCACGGGGCGTGCAATCCCGTTGTCGTCGAAAATCTGGGTCATTCCAACTTTTCGTCCAATAAGCCCTTTAAACATATCCTTATTCTCCTGTAAAAAAGATCTTTGACGAGACTGTTAGCCTGGGCAAGGCTACATCATCTCCGAACGTAGCACAGTCAACTTTCCTCCCGCGACCACTTTGTTTTTGTCAGGACTACGGCGAGAAAGGCTCTTATGCTGCCTTTAGAGTTTGGCTTTTTAACCAAACCGGGTTATTCTACCACCACTGGGTCAATATGCCAAGTGGTTTTTTGTTATTGATTCCCCGAAAATAGGAGTGTTTTGCCGATGCCAACGCGATGGATGCAATCAGGCAAGCGCTCAACCTATTTTCAGGCAACCCTTCAATCAAAAGCTAAAGCTTAATCTCAATATCGACGCCAGCCGGCAAATTCAAGCGCATCAACATATCAATCGTTTTTGAGTCGGGATCAAGCACATCGATCAATCGGTTGTGCGTGCGAATCTCAAAATGCTCCTGCGAGTCTTTATCGACAAAGGGTGAGCGAACCACGGTGAAACGTTCAATTTTGGTCGGTAAAGGTACCGGGCCCACCACCTGCGCGCCGCTGCGCTCCGCAGTCTCTACGATCCGTTTAGCAGATTGATCGATCACTCGATGGTCATATGCCTTCAGACGTATACGAATCTTTTGTTTAGCCATATTTCTTCCTGTTTATTCTACAATAATTTTTAATGATATCTGTGCTGCAACTGCCTCAGAAAAATCCGGTTGGTTAGATGCCAACGATTTTTTTCATAACTGCATCCGAAACACGCGCATAGCGATCAAACTCCATGGTAAACACACCACGTCCCTTGGTCGCAGAGCGCAACTCGGTTGCATAACCGAACATTTCTGCCAAAGGCACTTCCGCATGAATGGCCTGGGCATTCCCCGGGCGCATGTCCATCCCGAGGATATTGCCGTGCCTTAAATTGATGTGTCCCAGCACATCACCGGTATGATCTTCCGGCACGATCACTTCAACTTTCATGATAGGTTCGAGTAAAATCGGTTTAGCCTTGCTCGCACCTTCACGGAAGGCAAAAATCCCTGCCATACGAAAAGCGAGTTCACTTGAATCCACTTCATGAGAAGAACCGTCGATCAGGGTTACCTTCAAATCCGTCATCGGGTAACCAGCGAGTACGCCGCTCTCCACGGCCTCACGGACGCCTTTTTCAACTGCCGGGATAAATTCTTTGGGAATCGCACCGCCGCGGATTTGATCCTCGAACACAAAACCTGCCCCGCTTTCCAGCGGTTCAATCCGCAAGACGACATGCGCAAACTGGCCGTGTCCACCGGTTTGTTTAACAAACCGGTATTGCACTTCAGGCACCACCTGGGTAATCGTCTCATTATAAGCCACGCGCGGATTGCCGATATTGGCCTGAACTTTAAACTCACGCAGCATACGGTCGACAAGAATTTCAAGGTGAAGCTCACCCATTCCGGAAATAATGGTCTGCCCGGTCTCTTCATCCTGCCGAATATTGAATGTGGGGTCTTCTTCGGCTAACTTTTGCAGGGCGACACCCATTTTATCCTGGTCTGCCGCAGTCTTGGGTTCAATCGCCACAGAGATCACCGGATGAGGAAAGGCAATAGTTTCAAGGAGGAGTTGTCTGGAAGGATCACACAGTGTGTCACCCGTAAAGCTTTGTTTCAGGCCCAAAATCGCGCCGATATCGCCGGCGCCGAGCTCATCCATATCCTCGCGGTGGTCCGCATACATGCGCAGCAGACGCCCCACGCGTTCTTTCTTACCCTGGGTTGCATTGAAATAAGTGCCGCCTTTTTTGACCTTACCCGAATACACCCGGATATAGGCCAATCGCCCCACGTAATTATCGGTGACAATTTTGAAAACCATCGCAGACATAGGGGCATTATCATCTGGGGGGCATGCGATCTCATCTCCGGTTTTTGGCTGAATTCCGATCACGTCCGGTATATCCAGCGGTGATGGCAGGTAGTCCACAACCGCGTCCAGCAGGGGCTGCACACCTTTATTGCGCAAAGACGAGCCGCAAAACACCGGGGTAACCTTACTCTGGAGCACACCTTTTCGCAGCGCCATCTTTAATTCCGCCAGTGAGAGCGTCTCTCCCTCAAGGTATTTGAGCATTACATCATCATCCAGTTCGGCGATCCGCTCCACCAGTTCGGCGCGTTGTTGTTTAACCGTCTCCAGTAATGCCTCAGGGATTTCTCCTTCTCGCGGCTTGCTGCCCAGTTCTCCTTCGAAATAAATTGCCCGTTCTGTCAACAGGTCGACCACACCAGAAAATGAATCCTCAGCACCAATCGGCACCTGCATGGCCAGGGGGTTGGCACCCAGGCGCTCGTGGATGGATTGGATTGTGTAATCGTATGACGCACCAACCCGGTCCATCTTGTTGGCGAAACAGATGCGCGGCACTTCATACCGATTTGCCTGACGCCAGACCGTCTCGCTCTGCGGCTCAACACCCTGAACCGCATCAAAAACAACAATGCCGCCATCCAGCACGTGCAAAGAACGCTGGACCTCGGCAGTAAAGTCGATATGTCCCGGGGTGTCGATAATGTTGATCTTATGGTCTTTCCAGAAAGTTGTCACTGCCGCGGACATAATCGTAATGCCGCGCTCGCGCTCCTGATCCATCCAATCGGTGACGGTGGTGCCCTCATCGATATTGCCCAGGCGGTAGGTGCGACCGGTGTAATAAAGAATCCGCTCAGTCGTCGTGGTTTTTCCCGCGTCAATATGCGCAATAATGCCAATATTGCGGTAATGTTCAAGCGGTAATTCACGCGTGGGCATCTTCAATCTTCCAATCCGGTCGACTCAAATTCCAAATACTAAATACGAAAATGCGAGAATGCGCGGTTGGCCTCTGCCATGCGGTGCATCTCTTCACGACGGCGAAATGCAGCGCCGGCATTTGTAGACGCATCCATCAATTCATTGGCCAATTTTTCACCAAAGGATTTCCCTGGTCGCTGACGGGCAGCGGTGATGATCCAGCGCATGGCCAGGGTTTTCCGACGGTTAGGGTCAACTTCCATCGGCACCTGGTAAGTGGCGCCACCCACTCGGCGGGGGCGCACTTCCATCAGAGGGGAAACATTCTTCAGCGCGGCATCAAAGGTTTCAACAGGATCTTTACCGGTACGCTCCTCGATGACTGCCAGGGCATCGTACATCAAATTTGCAGCTGTACTTTTCTTACCCTTGATCATGATCCGGTTAATCATCTCCTGAATATCAAGACTGCCGTATTTAATATCCGGTGAGACCTCTCGCTTTTCGGGTTTAAATCTTCGCGCCATGCTTACTCCTTACATAGAAAATTAAAATAGGGCAAAGCATCTCAATACTTCTTGAACAGACCAATTTAAATGCTTCGCCCTAACTTAAATCGTATTCGGTACTGGCTATTTGGGCTTTTTCGCGCCGTACTTTGAGCGACCGTGGGAACGGTCCTCAACGCCAGTCGAATCCAAAGTACCTCGGACAATATGATAGCGTACACCTGACAAATCCTTAACACGGCCACCGCGCACGAGCACCACAGAGTGCTCTTGCAATTGGTGCCCTTCTCCAGGGATATACGCGGTAACTTCCATGTGGTTTGTCAGACGCACACGGGCGATCTTCCGCAGAGCGGAGTTCGGTTTCTTAGGGGGCATCGTCCGCACAATTGTGCAGACGCCACGTTTTTGTGGCGCGCCCTTGGGCTGGCGAATACGTTTCTGCTTTTGCGAGTTATACGTATATTGCAGCGCAGGTGCCTTACTCTTGTTCTGCTTGGTTTTTCGGCCTTTTCGTATCAATTGGTTGATCGTTGGCACATTGCCTCCAAATCTACAACTAAAAATATATCAATTTCCAATAATGGAGGCCATCATCATCTTTCAAGATGGCCTCACTGCTATCCAATTTTTCCTCCAATAGCCTGACCGGGATTGTAGGGCCAGTATGGAAGTAACGAGGTGTGATTCTACCATGGGCATACAGGGGCGTCAAGGCGTTTTTCAATCCGGATATCAAAAGCACACCTAAATATCCCTGCCAATGCTGATCAACCCGGTGGGGGTGTGGGGTACCCTGGCTCTATCCTCGTCCTTACCAAAGGTAATCACTTCACCGCTTTCCAGCACGGCTTCGACAGCCAACCCCAGGCTCTGCATCTCTTTGACCAAAACCTTAAAAGCTGCCGGAATGCCGGGGTCTTCAATCGGTTCGCCTTTAACAATCGCTTCGTAGGTGCTCACACGTCCGGTAACATCGTCAGATTTTACCGTCAACATCTCTTGCAGCGTGTAAGCAGCGCCGTAGGCTTCCAAAGCCCAAACCTCCATTTCACCGAAGCGCTGACCGCCAAATTGGGCCTTGCCTCCCAAAGGCTGCTGGGTAACCAGGCTGTACGGTCCTGTTGAGCGGGCATGCACTTTATCTTCAACCAGGTGGTGCAATTTCATCACAGTCATCAAACCGACGGTAACCGGATGATCGTAATATTCACCGGTTTTTCCGTCACGTAATCTCTGTTTACCGAGAGTAGGAAGGGGTTTATCAACCGTCTGCATCACCTCGAATGCCTGCTTACTGAGCTCTTCGCCGGTAAGTTTTTGGCTGGCCTTCACGCCCTGAGATTGCATCCACAGCCTCAGGCAGGCTTCAATGGCACGGGTGGCCTGCGCGCGCTGTTCGCTCACGCTCAAACTCTCATCCTCAAAAGCAGTGATTTCATCAGGCTGATAGCCTTCATCACGCAGCCATTCACGCATGGTGGAACGTCGGGCATAATTAGGATCGGACATCAGCTCGAAAACCTGGTAACCGCGAGCGCCCAGCCATTCCTCAAGATACAGCAGGCGCACTTCATCATCATCCAGGATTGCTTCCGGGTCATACTCTTCCAAAGCTTTCACCCAATCCCAGGCTTTTTCTGCAGCAACATCCCAGGCGCGATCGATCATCCAGGCACGTGCCAGCTCGGCTTCGATCTCATATTCGCTTGCGCCATCAAACACCGGGGTCACAGCCCTGAAACCAAGGCGTTCTGCCGCCCAGCCCAGGTGGACCTCAAGCAATTGGCCGAGATTCATCCGACCAGGCACGCTCAAGGGGTTCAGGATGACATCAATTGGGCGTCCATTATCAAGGAAGGGCATATCTTCAATCGGAAGGACCATCGAAATAACACCTTTATTTCCATGGCGTCCGGCCATTTTATCGCCCTCAGTGACCTTGCGGCGCTGGGCAACGGCTACACGCACCATAGTTTCCACACCGGCTTTCAGGTCCGAATTCTCTTCACGGGTAAAGACCTTCACATCCACAACAATACCCTGCTCACCGTGCGGCATGCGCAAAGAGGTGTCTTTGACATCGCGGGATTTTTCACCAAAGATCGCCCGCAGCAAACGCTCTTCGGGCGTTAATTCCTTTTCACCTTTGGGCGTGATCTTGCCCACCAGAATGTCATTAGGACCTACCTCGGCGCCAATGCGGATGATGCCATATTC
>JAAYKH010000015.1 GCA_012522475.1 Chloroflexota bacterium
AATACTAATGCCTCTGCCAGTGTAGGGATCTTGACCCCCCGGAGTTTTTCTAAATCGTTATCCGTCAGGCTCCCCAAAGCGATCTGGCCAAAGGGGTCGCTTTCCACAAACCAGCTGCCAAAATCCAGCTGCTTTAATTCCGCCAAAGTAAATTCATGCACAGACCAGGGCTTTCTTTCAGTAAAAACATCACTGACGTTTGATGTGCGTTGCAGGGTATCGTCATGCACAACCACCAACTCGCCATCAGCGCTCATCATCACGTCCAACTCCCAGCCATCGGCATGGTTCTCAAGGGCCTTCTCTGCGGCTGCAATGGTGTTTTCAGGCGCCAGGGAGCGGGCTCCGCGATGAGCGATATTCATTACCGAAGTGTAATCCTTTTCTATGCGCATATCTTCTACCTCTACCACAGGGTTGACCCATGCTTCAAGAGAGCAGGCCGCAAACAGGCCAAGCAGACTCAGGGCACAACAAATAATTTTTAGAAGGTTGTTACGTAAATTCACCATTAATACCATTGCAGGGTGTCCGGTTTATCGGACACCCTGCATGATTGATTTGTGGTTATCAGGTCGCTTTAATCAACCAGGCCCATAGAAATATTATATTCTTCAATGGCGTCGGTTACAATCTGCGCGGCCTTATCCAACGCTTCCTGGGGTGTCGCTACGTCTGCCAACACCTCTTCAATCGCACCTTCAATAGTCTGACGTGCGGTCGGGAAGACACCGATCAAACCACCCTGGGTTACCCGGTTATTTGGCGCAATGTGCAGTTGATCAACCGCAGTCTTGAATTGCGGATACTGTTCGCGCCATTCCTGTGCCAGAGGTACATCATAGGCGGTTTCGCGAATCGGGAAATAACCGGACATCGTATGCCAGTAAGCTTGTTGTTCTGGTGAGGCCTGAAATTTGATGAATTCCCAGGCACAAGCTTGTTCTTCGGGTGAGCTATCGCTGATGATCCATAAGGATCCACCGCCGATGATCGTTCCTGAGGTATCGAAGGCTGCTTCATTAGGTCGCGGCAGGTAAGCTGTGCCAATATCAAACTTTCCTTCTACCGTGTCCATGGCGCCCCGCAACACAGCCGTTGAGTCAACAAACATGGCTGTTTGTTCGGCATAGAACGCGGTACGGACATCTGCATTAACCCGGCCATAATTACCCATCAAGCCTTCATCCCACATGCCCTTCCACCATTCCAGGATGGCCACGCCTTCCGGGCTGTTAAAGGTCGCTTCAGTTGCCAGCGCATCACGACCGTTAGCGTTATTAGCATAGTATCCACCAGAAACGGCTAGGTATTGCTCAAAGAACCAGCCATAGATGCTCATGGAAATACCAGAAACCACGACGTTACCGGAGTCATCATATTGGGTCAACACACGCGCTGCTTCCCAGACCTCTTCAAAAGTTCTCGGTGGGGATTCAGGATCCAGCCCTGCCGCGGCAAACATATCCTTGTTGTAATACAGCATCGGTGTAGATGTGTTAAACGGCATGGAAGCTTGTTTCCCATCAGCTGTGTAATACGCCAGCACATTCGGTTCAAGGTCAGAAACATCATAGTTATCTTTATCTATAAACTCCTGAACCGGCGTAATCATTTGCAAGTCAACCATCAGCCGGGTACCAATATCATACAGCTGCATAACCGCCGGCACATCCTGAGTTTGCAAGCTTGCCCGCAATTTGTTCAATGCGTCGTCGTAGGAGCCCTGAAATATCGGTTCAACATAGCATTTCGACTGTGAGGCATTGAAATCATTAGCCATCTGGGGAATCGCGATGCCACCCAGATCGCCACCCATACTGTGCCAGAAGTCAATCATCACCACCTCTTCCTCTTCAGGAGGCGGTGCGAGGGTGGGCATAGGTTCTTCCTCCACAACAGGTTCTTCAACAACCGGCGGCTCAACTACCGGCTCTTCAACCGGCACTTCAGCCTTTGGTTGGCAGGCAGACAGGATCATTGCGAAAATGATCAGCACGCCCATAAAGTGAAACAGTTTTTTTGACATTGAAATCTCTCCTTTTCTTGGTGAAAATTTTATCCGCTGGAAATCAGCCTTTGACAGCACCAGCGGTTAACCCACGAATCAGTTGTCGGTTGCTAACCACAAATAAAGACAGCGTTGGGATCAAAATAAAAATCACACCCGCCATAATGATGTTGATCATCAGGCGCTCTTCATCTTGAAGCAGCGCGATCCCAATTTGGACCGTGCGCATGGTCGGGTCGTTGGTAACCAGCAAAGGCCACAAATACTGGTTGTAAGTCTGCAAGAAGCTGTACACCGCTAAGGTCCCTAAAGCTGGACGTGCCAGGGGCAAAACAATGGTGATCAGAAAGCGAAAACTGCCACAACCATCGATGGTAGCAGCATCCTTTAGGTCATAAGGAATTTTCAGGAAAAATTGACGTAACAAAAATGTGCCAAAGCCCGTTGCCATAAACGGAACAGCCAACCCCTGAAAGGTATCTGTCCAGCCTAATTTTCTGACAAATAAATAATTGGGGATGATTGTCGCCTCCCACGGGATCATCATGGTCGACAAAAATAATAGGAAGAAAAAATCGCGCCACTTAAAATCGATGAAGGCAAAAGCATATGCGGCCAGGCAGGCTGTCACCAGTTGCCCAAACATGACCAGTGTCGATTGAACAATGCTGTTCAATAAATATCGCGGCAACGGTGCTTGGGTCAGTGCACGACGAATGTTATTTAAACGAATGGCTGACGGGAACTGGAGCGGGGGGTAAGACCCCATTTCGGTATCAGACATCATACTGATGTTGAAGGCTGACCAGATGGGAAATAAAATAATCAGGGCAGCAATTATTAAAATCAAATATTGACCGATCGTTATCAACGGGCGGCGGCGAAAATTCGAAGACATCATTCGTAATACACCTTTCGTTCCACGAAAACAAATTGGAAACTGGTCAATACCAGCATAATAAAGAACAACATGATGGATTGGGCAGCGGCAAAGCCAAATTTACCATTGAAGTAAAACTCACGGTAAATTGAATAAACCAGCAGGTTGGTCGATTCAAGGGGCCCGCCTGAGGTCATAATATGGATCGGGGTAAAGGTTTGAAAAGCGGCCAGCATATCCACAACCAGCAGAAAGAAGAAAGTGGACGAAAGCAAGGGCAGGGTGATATGGATGAATCGCCTCCAACCGCTGGCGCCATCAATCATCGCACTTTCGTAAAGCTCCTCTGGAATCGTCTGCATGGCTGCCAGAATGAGCACCGTGTTCATCCCAATTTGCAGCCAGACGGTGGTGAGCGCCACAGACATCAATGCGGTTTGCTGGCTCACCAACCAGGGGATGTTGGAAATCCCCACAAGGCTCAACAGGTAATTAACGCCCACGGTCGGATGGTAGATGTATTTAAACATCAAGGAAGCTGTTGCGCCCGAAATCGCAATCGTAACCGAAAAGACCATCCTGAAAAAAGAGATTCCCTTCAACCGTAGATCGCCCAGTACAGCCAACCCAAGCGAAACCAGAATTGACGTCGGCACCGTGTAAAGAATAAATAAAAATGTCTTCTTTAAACTGTTGGCAAAGTTGGGGGTTTCAAAAAGCCGTTGATAATTCAACAACCCCACAAATTTTGCCAAACGGCCAATTGGGTCCGTGATGTGCGCGCTAATCTGGAAAGACCGGAACAAAGGGATGAACACAAACGCCATAAATAAAATCAGGGCAGGGCTGAGATAAAGCATCGCCTCGATAAAATTTTTAATGGCTCTTTTACGTTTACCTTTTGCTCTTAAAGAAATTTTTTGTTGATTGTTTGTAGAAAGAATGTTTTGCATCTGGCTCTGTGGCATATAGGGAACCCTCATCACTCAGGAAATTGAGAATAAATAACCAGTACGACGAGCTGACCTTCAACATTGTTTCACAAGAGGCAATGCTCGAAAACTATTATAACATGGCAAGTCATTAATTTTGATAAAAATTTGTTTTATTAAGATTTTTTAAGATTGCCGAAATTTGGCCTTAGTCAAGCTCAACATTTTTGCCAATAAGAAAATAAATGGGCCAGATAAAACAATCCGTATATAATTAAAGTATCGCATTATTCTGCGGACTATCGAATTTTAATTAAAGGGCAGGCCGATGAAACATGTCAAAAGGAGAATAGCTATGAACACATCTACGCTGATCCTGTCAGGAATTGCGGTCAGCCTGTTAATATACGCCTTCATTCGAGGCGAAAACCTGGCCATCGCAGGCCTCAAGCTGGCCGGCGCTACCCTATGGAACAACCTGATCCTGCTTGCCGCCAGTTTTTTAATCGCCGGCTTAATGCAGGTTCTCATTCCCCAGGAACTGATCGCATCCTGGCTGGGCGATGCCGTTGGAATCAAAGCCATTTTCATCGGTTGTGTGGCCGGGGGAATCGTTCCGGGGGCGCCCTATGTTGTCTTCCCAATCGTCGCCGGACTCTATAAAGCGGGCGCGGGGCTGGGTGCTTTGGTTGGTTTTGTTACAGCCTGGTCTTTGTGGTCACTCCCCCGCCTGCCCCTGGAAATGGCGCTCATCAACCCCAAAGTCGCCCTGCTGCGGTATGCCATCACCTTTATTGTCCCGCCAGCTGCAGGTATGCTGGCCCACGCCCTGGGAAAAACGCCGCTATAAACATCAGTGCATAACCCTCTAATATTTATCTGTCAGCACTTCTATGCTTTCTGGATCCGCTATTGCAGGTACACGCGCGTCACCCTTGGGCCAATCTGGCAGGTGACTTCGTAGGTAATGGTGTTCAGTTTTTGCGCCCATTCTTCGCAGGTAATTTCCTCGTCACCGCTCCTGCCCATCAAAATGACTTCATCTCCCGCCTTCACGTCGGTCTCCGGCCCCAGGTCCACCATGCTTTGGTCCATGCACACGCGCCCCACCACCGGGTATGAGTGCCCGTTGATCAACACCCGACCCCGATTCGAAAACAGGCGGTTAAACCCATCCGCATAACCTGCTGGAATGGTGCCAATCCAAGTATCCTGCGGGGCAAACCAGGTGCGTCCATACCCAATGCTGGTTCCAGCATTAACCTTTTTAATAAACATGACGCGCGTATACAAACTCATACCTGGTTTAATCGGAATCGTTCGCGGAGTAAGTGCATCCGGGTAATGTCCGTACACCATAATTCCAGGACGCACCAGGTCCAACCAGCTGGAGGGGTGCCCCAACACACCGCCAGAATTTGCACAATGAATCAGGCTTACTTTTCGACCAATAATCTGATGGATGTCAGCAACAACAGCGTCAAAGCGTTGAATTTGTACGTCGGTATATTCCAAATCAGGGTCATCGCTAACCGGTAAGTGTGTATAAATCCCTTCCAAAATCAGGTTTGGGCATTTCTCTTCTATATATAAGGCAATTTTTCCTGCTTCTGAAGTGGAAGCACCAATGCGTCCCATTCCGGAATCGATCTTAAGATGCACATTCAATTGCTTTTCTTCAACCTCACAAGCTTTTTGCAAAGTAGTAATATTATCAAGTTCGCAAACCGTTAATGTCAGGTCGTTTTGAATCGCAGCCTGCATTTCTTCTTCAAAAGCCGGTGAGAACTTTAAAATTGGCAATTTAATACCAGATTTGCGTAAAAGCATACCTCCAGGAACCGTCGCCAAACCCAGCCAATCTACCCCCATTTCTTCTGCCAGGCGGGAGATCTCTACTGCGCCATGTCCATAAGCATTGGCTTTTACAGAAATTAACAGCTTTCGATCAGTCCCAATGACTTTACGGATGCCGCTAATGTTAAACCGAATATTATCCATATGAATACGGGCATGCGTCTGGTATAACATCGAAACCTCAATTACGTCCCTTTTATAACTACTTTTTCCACATAATTAGACGTTGAAGCAGCCAGAACAGCGCTATAAGTCGGCATAAAAGCAACTTCATCACCCAATTGAAGCGGCTGATGGGCTTCGGTGACATCCAGTACCAGGTGGTCACTGCTGCCACCCAGGATAATGATGCCCGCATCTTCCGGGGTCAGCCCATCAATATCCACATCCTGACGCCCCAGGTTGAGGATGGCTCGTTGTCGCACGCCCCGGTCCTCAAATTCCACCTGGTTTCCAAAAGCGTCCTGGCCGCGCGGGCCAATTGGGATCGAAGGCTTGTTTTCCAACTCAATCACTTCCGCCACCACTCGCAAGCCGTCCTGTCGTGTATTCGGGAAGGGCGACCGGTCGAGTACATTCCGCCCCAGGATCATTGCCTCCCCAATCCGAAAGTGATTGATTTCCGGCGGTATGCCGCCTTCTATCAACAGGGGCAGGTTGGCACTGTTGCCGCCGGAGAGTAAGTCCAGCGGAAGGCCGGTTGCCTGGCGGCAAGCTTCCCGGCATTCGATCAACATCTGCATGTTTTCTGGTGTCGGGATCACCCCGCCATAACAGGCCAGGTTGGCACCCAGTCCGGCAATTTCAATGTGGGGCAGCCGGGCTGCCTTCTCCACCAGCGGGACCACACGGTCGGGCCAAACACCCTCGCGCAGGTCGCCCACGTCCACCATGATGATCACCTTGTGGGTCATGCCCAGCCTGCCGGCGGCTTCCGACAGGGCTTCTAATGTCTCCAAGGATGAATTCAAAGAGTAATCCGCATAGCGAACCACATCTTCAACTTCACTGAGCGCCGGGAGCCTCAACATCAGGCGAGGCAGCTTTGGGTTGTATTCCGCGGTCAAACGCAGGTTTTCAGCACGGGAATCGGCCAGCATGTCCGCACCATGCTCGATAAAAGTTTGCAAAATTGCCGGATGAGCGCGCAACACCTTGGAAACACAAGCCACCTGGACGCCATGGTCGTGACACAATCCAAGAATATATTTGACATTTTCCGCAATCCGATCAGGATATATTTCTAATCGGGGCGTGTATTTTCTCATAGAATCCTCCTTTTTAAAAGTTTATATCTGATCTGCAACCCAGGCAAGAAATGTGTTTTTAACCGCTTCCGGGTAGACGCCAGCCAACGTTCCGAAGGCCGAGAAGAGATAATCCCGGTCGATCAGTACAGCCACGCCCGGAACCGGCAGCAAGTATTTCCCCACTCCGGTACAGATTGAGCGCATGATCTCAATACCCCCCGGGATGCGAGTCAGCGCACCGCCGGTGCCAATCACATATTTTACAGCGGACAAATCCTTGCCCAGCACCACCTGACGCTTCCCCGTCGGGGTGTATACGTCCATCACCACGCCAGCATGGCGCCGGATGGCGGTTTCCACCGCCCGGGTGCACAACCAGCGCGTGTAAGCCATCTCCTGCTCGGTTTGCGGCAAGGCCTTAACCGCATCGATGTGAATATTTGTGTTCATATCATCAGCCATCGCCAGGATATTGCCAGCGTTGACATATACGCCCAGGTCGCCTTCCACTGTGCGTTTAGAGCGCGGCTCGGGTTGGGTTAAGTGGTCAGCCCATTCACGGCTGCCTTCGCTGACGGAGTGTACGTCTGTGGTAGCGCCACCCACATCAAGAACCAGACAATCGCCAAGGGTTTCTGCAAACAACTCGGCAGCAAGTAAAACTGCACCGGGTGTGGGCAAAATCTGGTGATCGGTCAGTGTGCCTAGGCGGCTCATGCCCGGCCCATGGATGATATGCCGGTTAAACACCCCCTGGATAAGATATCGCACCGGTTCGATATTTAAAACGTCCACCTCCGGGAAGACATTATCAGCCAGCAGTGTTTCTATCCCTGCTGATTCAAAAATCTCCTGGATGGGTTTACGAATCACAGCATTGCCCGCGTAGATAATAGGAATCTGCAACCCGAGCGAGGCTAAACTTTCGGCGTTTTGCACTATGATTTTCTTTTCGCCGTAATCCACCCCGCCTGCCAGCAGGATGATATTGGGCCGGATATCCCGGATGGCTTCCAGGTCGTAAGCATCCAACGCACCGACTGTTACCAATTTGACAATGGCGCCGGCACCCAGGGCAGCCTCGTGGGCTGCCCTGGCGGTCATACTCTGTGTCAGTCCGTGGACGGTCATACGCAGTCCACCCGCGGCAGAGCTGTTGATAAAAATATTGGGTTCGTTCAAAGATCGGCCCAGGTTGGCCTCAACCTCTGCCAGCGCCTGTTCAACGCCAAGGCCAACATCACCTTCTGCCACCGTTGTGGTCGCAAAACCCTGTGCCAGGTGCCTGAAAACCATCTCCGGCAACAGTTCGAAGGCATTTGCCTTGGTGATCGTCGAGCCGATTTCAATCGTCAGGATGTCTTCGTTCACAAATCCTCTACAGCGCACCGCGTTGTCGGAGGGTTTTCACCATCGCATCCACCACATCAATGCCCTTGGTGCCACGCCCAAAGGTGGCGTCCAGGCCCGTTTCAGCGGCCATCTCGGGCGTCACCTGCGTGCCGCCTGCGATTAAAATCATCCGGTCGCGAATCCCTTTCTCTTGGCAAAGTTCAGCCAGCCGCTTCATCTGAATACGGTGAATATCTCCGTGGCTGATGATCGTCGAGATCAGAATCGCATGCGCACCGGTTTCAATTGCTGCGTCAATCAGTTTATCGATCGGCACCGAGGTACCCAAATAATGGTATTTAACACCATAGGTTTCGATGCGGCCGTGTTTGATATCGAGAATTCCACGCAACCCGCCGCTCTGTTCATCTTCACCCACCGTACCTCCTACCACTTTTAAGCCGAGGTCCTTAACCACAGCCCGTAATTCTTCTTCGGGCAGTAACTCAATCTTTTCAGGGATCTTCAAGGAGTCTCGCTCGACATCAAAGGTCACCTGTCCCTTAACCTCCAGGTAACAACCTTCAGCCGGGTGCATAACCATCAGGTTAATCACCTGCGGGTCGTCTAACCCCATCTTGCGGGCAATTTCTAAGCCGGCTTCCCGGGCATAGTCTTCCTGTTCCGGTATCATCATCTGGACTAAAACCGTGCCGTCACCAGCCCACTCCACCTCGGGTTTAATTAAGTTGCCCTTGCGGTAGGAGTAGGTTTCTTGCAAACGCCGGTCCGCCGAATCTTCGGGGTCCAGCTCGTCGATATAGACAATCTTTTCCGGGTGGCAGAGCGTACATCCATCAATCAAATCGCAGGGTTTCTGCAACCCCTCCGGCAGATGATTGTTCCCATAGTGGGCACAAACCGGGGCCAGATAATCGGGTTCACGCGGCACAATTGAATCGGCAGCTACGCCGCCCTGCCCATCACGAGCAATGCCATCACCGCTGCGCTCCGGGTACTGGGCAGAATCCACAAAGAAGCCCTGCTCCACCGCTGCAAAATATCCACCAACTTCAAGGATTTCTTCCAAAAAGCCCACCGCGCGCTCTTTGATGTCGCGAGCCATTTCGCCTAACGGTCCGTCCATCTTCAAACTAAGGAGGTCTTTGATCCCATCCAGGGCAGACCAGGTCTGTTTGACGGTTTGCACGCCGCGAATATTGTTGTAATGCCAGGGCACATTGCGCCCCTCATCAGGCGTGATAGTACTCTGGATGTCGGCGCTGGTCAGCATTGAAATCAGCGTGTCGATCGTGTGCGTGCGGATGGCCTCCTCAATGTCTGATTCAATGTAGCGCGTGTTTTGTTGCGCACGCATCTTAAAATCGGAGAAGAAATCGCGCAAGGCAACCGCATAGGGCAAGTCGTACCACAATTTGGGTGCAGGTGGGGAATTGGGCGGCACCGTTGAAAGCCCAATCAATTCCTTGGGCATCCCGGAAGCCAACGAATAGGCACAGTTGATGCCATGCTGCACCAGCAATTCAGGCATCACCAGCCAGCCGGCCTTGGCTGTGGCATTGGCATTATGCGCGCCGTCAATCTGGAAGATCTCGCCGGCTGTCATAACGTGTTTGGCCTCGGCGGCATCCACAAAGGAGCGGTACATGTTGATGTTACGATAGAGCACATTGTACTGGGGGTCCTGATGAGCACCATTAACACCCTCTTCGGCAAATAGCACCGCCACTTCAGGCCCAGCCACACCCGAGACATAGCTGTGGAAGTTAATCGGTCGACCGACCTCTTCCTCGATCATGTCGCAGGCTTTGCGGCTGGCGCGCAATTGCTTGCGTGTGATCGGTACGCCGCCCACACCCTCGGGCGTGCCTTCCATCAAGCCATCAATATGGCTCTGACCGGTGGTCCGGATCACCATCAGGTGATCTGCACCGTGCCAGGCTGCCATACGCATCCGCCGCAGGTCATCTTCAAAGCGACCGGAGGCAATTTCAGTGGTCACCACGCATTCAGGCTGCGGATCGATATCCTCAAAATATTTCGATGCGGGCAAGCCGATGCTGTTCTTCAAAGGTTCCGACATATTGCGGAAGTGGAACGGGCCCATATCGACGCCCTCTTCCATAACTTTGCGCCAAACCCAGCCCTTACGAAGGGGACGATAATTCTCCAGGTCCGTCAGGATGGCTTC
The DNA here is from genome assembly GCA_012522475.1 of Chloroflexota bacterium. Classification (GTDB taxonomy): domain Bacteria; phylum Chloroflexota; class Anaerolineae; order Anaerolineales; family Anaerolineaceae; genus Brevifilum. The sequence continues at coordinate 10,475 of JAAYKH010000015.1, forward strand.
GATATCCATCTTTTTGTTCGGATCAAGCGATTTCATTGGGTCACCTCCTCAAACAAACCCTTGAGAACGTCTTTGTCCTCAAGGATGGCATCAGCAGCAGCTTTGACACCACAACCCCGCTTTTCAGCCAAACGCAGCAGCACATGCCCGGCTCCTTTTCCCAGCAACCCGGCCTCGAGGATCCGGTCTACCACCCCGTGGGCGCTCAGGCTGTCGATACCCATGCGCAGCAACACCGCCCGCTCAATTGAGGGGGATGTATGCGTCCGGGCCAGTTCAGCAATTGGCGCGACAATCTGATCGCATAACTCCCAAAAGTGCGCTTTCAATGCCTCGTCTGACATTTGTCGGTATTTTTCCCGGCGTTCTTCAAACCGGGCAATACGAGCATCAGTCATTTATGATTCTCCCTTCATTATTATTATTGAGTGTCGTTCTCACCATCCAGCCCCTGATCGGGCTGGTTTTTTATTCGTTTACGTCGATATTTTAAATTTACAGGTCAGTCAAGCGTTGACGGACCCAATCTTGACTCACTTTCAAATCCTCGGCCAGGAAGTTGAAATCCGTTTCATCCCATCGGTCAACAGGGTACTGGTTTGCCGCGTTTTTCAGGTAAGATGTCCGCAGGCGCTCCATGTCCTGGATTTTGCCGCGTACCTGGTCCAGGTGCTTTGGAATGACAATCGATTTACCCGGCACGCTCTCTTCCGGGTCTCCGAGCCGGACTTCAATACCATTTTCCCGAGCAAAGCTAAGCTGACTGTTTTGATGTTTGCCCGCGCCGGTATATTCCGTCTCTTGGACAACCACCACCTGATCCTGATCCATCTGGCGGGCCAGGGTAATGGCGGCTGTCAGGCTGGTATTACCCGCCGGGCCGCGCTCCAGCCCTTCAATCTTGCTGAGCAGTTCCGTCACATAAAAGACCTCGCCCTGGGTCACCAGTTGGTATTCATCCATATACCGCAGCGAACGCGCCGCATTACGGGGCACATCCACCCGATCTGGCCAGGTAGCAAAGGGCACGCCAAAGCCGGTATGCCCGGTGGTGAAAGATTTTCGGTTAAAGTCATGATCCGAAGCCATGTGCAACCCGCTCAAATCCACGGAACAGGCCACAATCCGGGTGCTGATCGCACCCGCCACCAGAAGACCGCGCGCCGTACCGGTCAGGTTACCGCCGCCCGCATGGGTGATCACCACAGCATCCGGGTCTTTTCCACAGGCGGTACGCACCTGCTGGGCAATCTCCAGCCCGAGGCTTTCCACGCCGCGTACACCAAAAGGCGTGTACAGGCTGGCATTGAAATACCCGGTCTCCTCCAGCGTGCGCAATAAGAGGTAGAACAGTTCCGGCCCAACTGAAAGCTTGAGCACCTCGGCGCCGTAGGCTTCGCATTTGCGGCCTTTTTCAATGATCTCTGGCTGACCCACACCGCGGCTATCAAAAACTTCCTGGATGATAATCGCTTTCAGCCCGCGTTGTGCGGCTTGAGAGGCAACCGCAGCGCCATAATTCCCGCTTGTGGCCGCGATCATCCCCTGGTAACCTTTTTGTTGAGCTTCATAAGCGCTAATGGATGCCCGGCGGGCTTTAAAACTTCCCGAGGCGTTGGCAGCCTCATCTTTAAGCAAGATGCGGGCGCCCTTGCCGGGCGGGGAAATGCGCCGCACAGTCTGGGTCAGATTGTGCAGCTCGAACAGGGGTGTGTTGCCTACTTTGGTCTCAGATTGGATACGTTCAACATCGGCATGGGAATAGCCTGTCTCAGACATCATGCGCTCATAATCGAACGCGATCGGGGATTGAATATAATCATCATAGTCAATCCCCAGTGAGGCCTTCATGATCTCGTTTTTGCGGCTCATCACTGCGTGGTAAGACATATCTCGGCTGCTCATGCGGCCTCCTTCAACCCGATTGTCAGCAGTTCGGGAACCACGGCGCCAAAGCTGTGCGTATAGCTCGGGTTGACGGCCTTTAATGTGCCTTCCAGCTCCCGCCCAATCAACGTCCGGATTCGGGCAGGTGCACCTAGCTCAGCGTCAGCCAGCAAAAAACCGGCGGCATTCAACACGTAGGGCACTTTTTTCGTATCTTCAGGTAATGTGGGGGCACGTTCTGCAGGGGTCAGGATGATTTGTTCAATCTCAACCCACGTGCCCGCGACAATTTTTGCCATCTTGATCTTTCTCCTGTTTATTGGGGTCAAACCCGGCGCTGATATGCGCTCTCGCCCATCAACGCAGCGGGTATGGGCAGGTCAATCATGCGCTTTAATCCCGGTGAGGCAGCCACCACATGGGGGATCATATTTACAGCGATACCCATGGTGGCAATGCCGCCAGCGATCTCCGGCTTGATGGCCATGTCGATTTCAGGTACGCCGTAAATGTGAATATAATCGCCAGTATCCTGATCTTCCAATTGGGGGTGAATTTGCTGCGGGTGGATCAACCGAACAACTTCCTTATCGCCGCGGTAACCGATGCCCGTGTGCGCACAGCCGGCCACCATCCCCGGTTCAACCCGCACGTGGGGCGTTTCACGGAAGACTTTACTGACAATCGGCTCGCGCTGCTCTTCGATGCGATCCACACCCAGACCAAGCGCATCGCTGATCATATAGATCGATTCCGGAAAGCCCACATGCCCGACGATGGTGCCATCAGCCACACCCTGCCGGAAGACTTCCGGAGTGGTACCCACGCCCTGTGTTTCCATCACGGTGGGCCCGTAGGGGCTGAGGTCGTTCACTCGCGAGGCTTCAATGCGTTCCACTGAATGACAGCCTCCCGTCAGGGCAATGACCAGTAAATCCAGCACATAACCCGGATTGACACCAGTTCCCAACACTGTCACGCCCTGAGCCTTGGCCAGTTGATCCAGCTCTTCAGCCAGTTCTGGGTTTTGCGCTGCAGCTTCTGACATTTCCTCGGCAATCGAGATGAGATTAATACCGGCATTGATGATCTTCCGCAGGTCGGAGATTTGTTTTGCTACCCAGGAGGTCGTGGCGATAATGACAATATCAGCCTTATCTTTATCGAGGACAGTTTCGGGCTGATCCGTGACAATCACGCCCAAGTCCTTGCCGACGCCCAGCACCTGGCCAAGGTCTTTGCCCACATATTCTGGATAACTGTCGACGGCAGCTACAATCTCTAATCCAGGTTTCTCGAGCATCAGCCGCGCCATACCACTGCCCATGGCACCCAACCCCCACTGAAGCACGCGAATTGGTTTGTTCATAAATAACTCCTTATTTCTAAAATTGGTTAAAAGACCAGTTCGAAATCGAACTGGTTTTTGCATACTAAAACTCCTCGTACTCCGCAATATAACGCGAAAAATGCCTTTCCAGGCGGAAATTTGGCATTTTTAATTCCAAACCGTGCACCAAAGCACTGGTAAAGCATGATTTATTGTGGAAGGAAGATCGTTGAGGCATTAAATCGGTGTTCACAATAGATTTTGGTGAGTTAATGAACAACAAGGCGCACACAGAAAACTGTCCTGCCAGGACACTATTATACCTTATTATTGCGCCGCCATTTTTTCAGCTTAAAGTAAATTAAAAAACAATCCGACGCTGTAAAATTCTCCTCTGAGTCAGCGTCGGACTGAACTTAGATATTATTAATTGGTTGTATTAAAGCGCACTTTAATACGAACTGTTCGCGTGGGAGATCTCCAATCCCTGCACATACACCAAATTCGGCACAATCAACGCAGTTGGGTTACGAGCACCATAGCTTGCTGAAACGTTGTACGCCACTTGTCCATCAGAAATCCAGGCGATTTTCTCACTAAAGATATCCTTCAGGCTTTGTGTCAGCCGAACATTGTAGGGCACCACCACGCGCCCATCCTGCTTTAGCAATAAAGCGCCAAAGCGCGAGCTGCCGGTAATAAGACCCTGGGAAGGATTGACAAAGTTCATGTAATGAATATAGGGGATGTAAAGCACATCTTTTTCCCGCGGGGCGTTCACCAGTGCTTCAAGCGAGTTGATGGGCTTATCCCCCGCACACACCACCAGGCTTTTATGCATCACATCATGGCCGGTGGGTTGGGCGCCAAATTCATCGGCACTGTCCTGATCCCAGGCGAAAGCTTTAAATACGCCCTGCTCAAAGAGTGGAAAGGGTTTGCGCTCAGCCCCCATCAGGTCCACAGAGAATGGAAAAGTTTCAATACGGGTCGGGTCATCCATCAGTGAAAACTGACGGCCCAATACCTGCGCTCCCAAATCTTCTTCCCGAAGGAAGGAAAAACCGCGTTTCATCATGCCGCCGCTGAAGCCAATCCAATTCATGGTATTCACCAATTCGGCAATAGCTGCCGGGCCGAAGACAATATCATATTGACCTAAAGGGAGTTGTTCAGCAGGAGCGTTCTGGTAATGACCCAATAAATAGGCAAGCTGCCGCTGCAAGGACGCCGGGTCCAGATCGGTTTTCTTCTGGGCGGATTGTTCGGCGATTACGTCCCACTTGAGGGTTTTATGTGAAAGGACGATCGTGATTTGCGCGTCGGAGGAGACGAAAGCTAAAGCATGCTCCGAATTGGTATTCATTGCTGCAATCACATTCCTGCCGCTGGAAAAAATTCCACCCAACTTAATCTGGTCAGATTCAAGTCCGGCGACAGCCTGGTTGAAATAATCCAATTTTTCAGCATTGCTGATCCCTGCCAGGTCGGAATCAAAGGCGGCTTCTTCGATGACAGTTTTTTGGTAAACAGGTATGGTGGGCGTGTAGCTGAGTGGTTGGGTATGTTTGAGAATTTCGCCAGCCTGCAAAACGCCATCCTTCATATCCTCAAGCGCATCGAGGTTGGTGATCAGTGAAAAACTGGCCCGCCGGTTATCTTCATGGGCTGTAATCTCCAATCGCACCAGGTGTTCGCTGGTGTTCAGTGAAATCGCCGAATTGGCAAAGCGCATCAGGGCGCTTTCTTCTTCGTGAAAGAAAAACTCGGCTACAAGGCCTTTTTCAATAGCAAATTGGCGTAGTTCTGTTAATCTTGCAATGATTCTTTCATCCATGATTTATTCTCCAATCCGTACATCATCAAACCGACAAACGGGGATGCCGTGTCCCAATTGCATGATCTGGTTGGGCTGACCCTTACCACAGTTATCCACGTATTTTAATTCCCAGGTCGATTCATCACCAACAGCTGAAAGCGCGTTATAGAACTTGAGGGTGTCGCCTTTATACGTGGCATTTTTCACCACATGGGTAACCTGCCCATCTTCTACCAGCCAGCCAATCTCGGTAGCAAAGTGAAACTGCTCACGGTTAGAGCCAATCGACCAGCTTTTATCGCCATCCAGGACAATTCCCTTCTCGGTATGCTTGATAATATCTTCCAAAGTTCCATCATTGCCCGGATCAATATTGATATTGGTCATGCGCTCAATTGGCACCCGGTAAAAGCTGGTGGCGCGATTAGCCCCGCTGCTGCCTCTGAAGATTTGCTTCCGAGCGGTGGCATTGGCCTCTTCAACCATCTGCCTACCGGTGATTGCACCGACCAGGATGCCCTTATCAATGAGCAAGTTATCCTGCGCAGGCACGCCATCATCATCATAGCCAAAGCTTCCGGGGCTGTTAACGGCGGTTGCATCCGCCCGCGCCGTCAGCTTTTCGGAACCGTATCGCAAGCTGCCAAAATCCTCCAGGGTGACAAACGAGCCGCCGGCAAAGGCCAACTCGTATCCCAAAATGCGATCGAGTTCAAGCGGGTGACCGATCGTCTCGTGAGTTTGCAGGAACATGATGCCCGGCAAAAGGATCACCGAGCGGTCATCCTTGGGGCAGGGTTCCGCTTTCAAGACCTGGTTAAGCTCACGCACGATACGTTCAGATTCGCGGGTGAAGAGCTCTTTATCGATAGTTTCCCAACCGCGGGTCTCGCCCAGCCGGGGAGGACGGAATGTGCGCTCATGTGATCCCCCGTCTTCATCCACGCCCATCACCGCGATGGAGGGGAAAACCTCGATGATATTCTTCTCAATCTCACTGCCTTCCGAATCGATATAAATGATCTGCTTACGCATGAAGTTCAAGCTGGCCACGCGCTGGAAGACACCGGGCTGATTGAGCAAGTCGTCCATGTGCTTAAGAAAAGCAACCTTTTCGCCATAAGTCACATCAAAGGGATCAATTTGGTTGGGGCTTGAAAAGTGGGCCTGGATGGCATCTTTCTCTGCCAATCGCACGGGAAAGGTCACCCTTTCTGCAGCAGTACGAGCGTTTTCATACGCTTTGTCAAAAATGCTCGCAAGATTGTTCACATCTGAAGATGCGGAAAAACCCCAGGCGCCCTTGTACAGCACGCGTACACCGATCCCGCTTTCCCGTGCGGCGCTGGCGCTCTTTAAATTGCCGTTCCACATCGAGAGATAGTCTTCCTCCTCAACCGGATACCACCTGGCATCAGCATAAATCGCGCCGGAAGAGACAAGACGGTCAATTTGCGCTTTGATTTGTTTTTGCATCCGTATCACTCCTTGATTAAATACGCTATCGACAAGCAAAAAAATAGAGTTAGATATTTATCTATAACAACTTTTAAGTATAACATTATTTTGATCAATCTTGAAACGAAATCGGAGAAAACGAAGCAGAAAGCAGGCAATTCGGGCAGGTGAATGGTAATTTTTGAAAGGAAGCAGAAATTAAGCCTGAAGTTTATGGTTACAGCGAACAAATTGACGTCATCTCTACCGGTAGGGTTGGCAGCAGATTCATGATGCACAAATAGCAGCCAGACTTCCGGCAATCAACGACCGGTCAATCCGCCATTATTTTCTCACTGCTTGAAAAACCATGCTGCTACACCCTGACAAATACCTCATCTGTGAGGGACCCTGGTTGCCCCATAAATGATAGGGGATAAAAGTTAATTCAGCGCCGCCAATCTCGCGACCAGTGATGATCACCGCCCATCAAACAACTCGGAAACCTGTGCCACCAGGCTGGCGAATCTGATGAGTTGGTTTCTGAGGACACGGTGTTGGGTAACAAAGCCTTTTAAAAGTATCATTTTTTATTGTTTGTCAAATATCCATCTCGAGTGATTGTGAAGGCGTAACCACCTTCCTCGTCTAGCCCTATGTACTTCATGCCTAGCTTCTCCATGACACGTTTTGAGGCAAGATTTTCTGGTGCCGCACCTCCATGAATACTAGCTAATTCTAGTTGAGTAAAAGCCAAGTTTAGCAGCGCGCTTGCTGCCTCAGTGGCTAATCCTTTTCCCCAATAATTTTCCTTCAACAAGTAGAACAAAGCGGGGTCGGTATCGCTCTTATTTGTATGATCTAGGCCACACCAACCAATGAACTCATTTATATCTTTAGAGATAATAGCGAGGCAGATGTGTATTATTTTGCCTGGTACATTTTGTGCATGACTAGAAAGCATTGAATTGATTTTCTGTTCTGCTTCTGGAAGAGGAATTGGTCCTTCGTCCAATTTCCAGCTTGATGCTACACCGTCAATATCAGCCATGGTGACGGTCCTAAGAATTAGCCTGGAAGTCTCAATAGATACAACAGATGTCATCAATACTCCTGTGTTTGCTGCCCAACGGGTTGCGTTTGCGGCGGCGGGGGCTCTCCCAGCCCAGCCTGATCCTCATTAACCTGCCTTTGCGCTTGTTCCACCCGCCGGTTATTACTGATAAATTATCTACAATCTCGACGGCAAAAAACCAGCCCTGACGCGAAACAGGTTTACCCTCCGCCAGGTACGGAAATTATCAATGCAGCCGGTCGCTTCCAGTTGCGCCCACTGGTGAAAGATCGCCGACTCCCGATTGACGGCCTGCCACCGCCCCCAATATCCACCTGTAAGCCGCGACTCAATCCCCTTCATCTTGGGCAGGCTCTTGCCTGCGGGTCAACGCCAGGGGGATCAGCGAAAGCAGCGTGATCAATGACCCCACCTGAAAGATGACCGGCACCGGGATGAACCCCTCCTGCCCTGCCGATAGAGTCGGGATGCCATAGGCGCGAATCAGCCAGGAGCCAATCGCCGGCCCGACCACCATGGGAATCGCGATCCAAAAGATCATACGAATACCCAAAAACTTGCCCCGGCTTTCTTCTGGCAGCAGGTCCTTTAACCAGGCGACGGAGGCAATGCCAGTTGCCACAAAAAATGCTTGCCACAGCAAGCCAGACAGGGCTAACAGCGGTAGGCTGCGTACTATTGAGAGCAAAATGCCACCCAGGCTGCTGATGATGATCCCGATGGCAATCATCAAGCGTTTTCGCCAGCGGTCTGCCGCAATCCCAAAGGGAATCGCCAGGAGGCCCGACCCAAGCATGACTGCCCCGCCGATAATGCTGAACTCTGTTTTCGTTACACCCACATAGTTTTCTAAGTAAACCAGCATATAAGGAAAGGATACCTGCATCCCGATATTAGAAACCATGATAAAAAGCAATAACACAAACAGTGTCCGGTTTTCGGTCAGGGTTTTGATGGTAAAAAGATCGGCAAATTCTTTCCAAAAGGGCGGGCGTGAGAGGTCGCTTTCCAGGGGAAATTCAGGTTCTTGCAAGAACAACCCTCCCAGGAAACCTACCAACATGACAATGCCCCCCAATGCATAAAAGAAAATAAAATATCCAAAGGTGTCAATCAACATCCCCGCGGCCACCATAGCCACGATCTGTGCCAGGAAGACGCTCAGATTTAACACCCCCTCCACACGGCCGCGTGTTTCGCTGGTGGCCACATCCACCGTCCAGGCATTAAAGGCGGCGTCATTGGCTGTTGAACCAAAAAGGGTCATCACCGAATCGGCAATAACCACCATGCCCACAGCCAGCGAGGTGATCTTAATATATGCCACCGTCGGGAACAGGATCGTCGAAAGCCCCCACAGGATGTACCCGAGCAAAATATACGGCCGGCGTTTTCCCCAGCGGGTGCGCGAGCGATCGCTGAGAGTTCCCATGATCAACGTGGTTAATGTCGCAGTCACCGCGCTGGCTGCCACCATCCACGCGACCGGTCGCGGGTCAGGCGTGATGGTATCGAACACAAAGGTGTTGAACCACGAGTTCTCCACTGCCCAGGCGATCTGCCCGGTCAGGGCCAGGGCCAGCATCACGGCCCAAGCCCGGCTCGTTAGCAAAGATTGAGACGTGTTTTCTTTCTTGTTCATGAAAAATCCGCTTTGATGGGTCTATAAAAGTAATTAACCCAAGTATACAAGAAAATTGTGAAATAATCCGTAAAAGCTGGTTTTGCATGGTGTGATGATCAGGAGAGTGTCCAACAAATGATGTCACCCCCATGATTATTGTTTTAAAACAAAAAGTTCATCAGGCAGCCAAAATCATCAGTTGATATCTCACCAAAGTGAAATTGCATCGTCGTGAATGTGTTGATAAGAAACTGCGAACGATATAACAATCGTTTGAATAACATACCATTATTCTGAAATGTTTTTTATGTATAGAAATTTCGCTTGACAATAATTAAACCTAATGATAGCATGGCTAGATACTGAACAAGATCCTCTTGTTTCAGCATATCAGGCAAAAGGTGCAACTTATGATTATGAAACTGGTCATGTGGAGGGCCAGGATTGAATAAGCAACCTCAAGCCGTTTTTAATACCCTTAGAAAATTTTAAAAGGAGGAACGCATAAATGAAAGGCAGAAGTTTATTAACGAAATGTGTGATGTTGATGCTAATTGCGATTATGCTCTTAGCCTCAGGCTGCCGCACAACAACCCCACCTGTCGAAGAACCAGAGAAACCTGAAGATATCGTCGAAGTTGAAGAAGAAATCGTCTCTGAGGATGCGACGTACAAAATCGGCATCATGACCGGCACCGTTTCCCAGGGTGAAGAGGAATATCAGGAAGCCATCAACCAGGTCAATAAGTATGGTGATATGATCGTTCATGCCACCTACCCCGACCAGTTCTCCACCGAAATGGAAACCACCATCTCGCAGACCGTTGAAATGGCCTCCGATCCGGATGTCAAAGCCATCGTCTTCGTCCAGGCTGTCCCGGGCGCGGCCGCTGCCATCGACAAAGTCCACGAAA
>JAAYKH010000077.1 GCA_012522475.1 Chloroflexota bacterium
CCAGGTGAAGATTTAAAACCTGCTTGAACGCTTCTTGAAAGGCCTGGCTGGCTTGTTCCCATGACAGCATCGACCCTATTTCACGCTCAACTGTGGTTGCGTGGGCTAATAAGCGATCTTTGGCTTTGTCTTTTGCAGCCTTGTCTGGGAAATTCAGTGCAGTGATAATGCGCGTTAGGTCGCCGTACAGGGGCAGCGCACCATGCTGCAGAAGCCCTTCTTTTCGGCGTGCCTGGGCAGACCCAATCAGTTTTCTGCCGTTGACGGTAATTTCGTAGTTTGAAGGGACTTCAAAACAGACCGGATTGGGCGATTTTGAATTTTGGGTGGCAGGCAGCTCATTGGCTCGCGGATTCAGCCCCAGCAAACGCAATGCTTGGAGCAGTGCTTCAGACAGGCGCAAATAACTTTCCAACACACCACCTTTCACCCGCGGTTCATTTTGCGGTGTGATCACGGAATAGGTCAGCTCATCCACGTGGAGGATTGCCCGCCCACCGGTGGGGCGGCGGACAATGTCCCAGCCATTCTCCTCAGTTTGTTCGGTATTGACCTCAGAAAAGGGCTGCGCATGACCCAGGGACAGGCAGGCAGGCTGCCAGGCATATAATCGCAAAGTGGGTATGGATTTGCCGTTATATACGGCTTCCAGGATGGCCTCATCGACGGCCATGTTCCAAGGGCCTCTTGCAGGTGGGTGGACGATCAATCGCCAGGTTGATTTTGTGTAGTTCATGGTTCTTTTCTCTGATAGGCAATAGTCTCTTCCTTATTTTATACCACTTCTGCGATGCGCTGGGAATGTTATGTTTGAAAGAAGGAGTTAGCAGAATTATGGCCTGCAAACAAAATTGGTCGTTGAATTTGGTCGTTGAATTTGGTCGTTGAATTTGTGTATAATACAGTTGTGAGCGTAAAAATTTAACTGATTAATGAGAGGTTCACGAACATGATAACGAAAAAAATGTATCGTATTCCTTCTGAAGGTGATCTTGCCGGTGTTTGCGTCGGGCTCGGAGAGCACCTGGCAGTTGACCCAATAATTTTTCGTATTTTGTTTATTATGTTTTCTATCTCGGGTGGATTCGGGATCTTGGTTTACCTGTTCATGTGGGCATTTGTTCCAGTTAAACCATCGGATGTTGAAAGCCCGGATGGCGAGGCGAATTAACCGGGATTAAACGGCCTTAATTTTACAGGAAATCTTTTATCGCCTGGGCCAGCTGTTGGCATACCATGGCTATGCCGTTTGCTGTGATTTGTTCAGCCTGGTTTCAGTTGGCCGTTTGCTGTAGTATAATTCTGCCTGGAGGTAGAATGTCGACAAATCCGACCAGAGATCGAATAAACCCAGAAGCTATCGATACCACACCCATTCGGCGTCCGAACTGGATACGGGTGAGGGCGCTTAACAGCGATGATTATCAAAGCCTGCAGCATTTGATGCGCAGTAAAGCCCTGCACACAGTGTGCGAGGAAGCCGGTTGCCCCAATATGGGTGAATGTTGGGGTAGTGGAACCGCTACTTTTTTGATGTTGGGAGATGTATGCACCCGCACCTGCGGTTTTTGTGATGTAAAGCATGGACGCCCGGACTATTTAGACTGGGAAGAACCTGAACGGATTGCCCAGGCAGTAAAACAAATGAACCTCAAACACGCGGTGATCACCAGCGTCAACCGTGATGAACGTCGCGACGGTGGCGCGCCAATTTTTGCCATGGTCATCCGGCAGATCCGGCAGATGTTGCCAGGCTGTTCTGTTGAAGTGCTGATCCCAGATTTTAAGGGCAGCGTTGAAGCATTGCGAATTGTAATGGCAGCCAGACCGGAGATCCTTAACCACAATGTTGAAACGGTACTGCGTCTTTTTAAAAGTGTGCAGCCGCAAGACCGTTATGAATGGTCTCAAGCAATCCTGACCAACGCCAAGCAACTGGACCCCGAGGTGCTTACAAAGTCTGGAATTATGGGAGGCCTGGGCGAAACTTTCGAGGAAGTGCAGGATACGATGCGCGATCTGCGCAGCTGGGGTGTGGATATCCTGACCATTGGTCAATACCTGCAGCCCAGCCGAAAACACCTGCCCATTGTTCGTTATTACACCCCGGATGAATTTGAGGCATTGAAGGCCTTTGGGCTTGATTTGGGGTTTCAATGGGTTGAAAGTGGGCCACTGGTCAGGTCGTCTTATCATGCAGCCGAACAGGTACGGGCACTTTCTGCAGTACACAAGCAAGACCGCGCCTAAGCCACCAGCTGTTTAATTGATTAAAAAGCACCCTCACCGGGGTGCTTTTTTCTGATACTATCGCAACCCGTACCAAGGGACGCTTGATGTATGTTAAAATAAGCCTATTATCTGAGGAGGTGTGAAGCATGGAAGTGAAAAATATCAGGATCGAAAAACCAGACGAAATCAATTTCATTCTGGGGCAGTCGCATTTTATTAAAACGGTCGAGGACATTCATGAAGTGTTGGTTTCAAGTGTGCCAGGCATAAAATTTGGGCTGGCATTTTGTGAGGCTTCCGGTAAGTGCCTGGTTCGTTGGAGCGGAACTGATGATACGATGATTGAATTGGCCAAGCAAAATGCCTATGAGCTGCGTACAGGGCATGCCTTCATCATCTTTTTAGGAGAGGGCTTCTTCCCGATTAATGTCTTGAACCAGATCAAGGCGGTGCCAGAGGTTTGCCACATTTTTTGTGCCACCGCCAACACGACGGATGTGGTCGTGATGGACGTTGGTGAAGGACGAGCCATTCTGGGTGTGGCTGATGGAAACCGTTCAGCAGGAATTGAAGGCGAAGAAGATATCGACTGTCGCAAAAAATTTGTACGGTTGCTCGGTTATAAAAAATAGTACACCTCGATGACTGAATACAAAATTGATTTTGAACCGATTGGCAGGCGGATCTTTACCACGGGCGAGGAAAGCTTGCTGGACCTGTCACAAAAGGCGGGGATCTCATTGGCTGCGCTATGTGGCGGCGCGGGCGTTTGCGGGTCGTGTAAAATCCGTTGTGTGGAAGGAGAGCTGAACCCCCTTCAGATCGAAGAAGAAGAATTATTTAGCGCTGAGCAGGTGGACGAGGGATGGCGCCTGGCTTGCATGGCTTACCCTTTAAGCGATGTTAAAATTGAAGTACCGCCTGAATCGTTGACGACGACGCAACGCTTACAAACTGACGGCAGCGTGAGGGATATTGCTCTGGCTCCCAATGTTCATTTGAAAAACTTTACGCTGCCGGTGCCTGATCAGGTTGACCTGCGGGCAGACTGGGAGAGATTAACTGAGACAATTCCTCTTGCAAAGGAATGTGGGTGGGATGTAAACCTGTCGGTAATCAGGCAGTTTTCTTCGCAGATTCGAGAACAAGGTTGGTCTGGTGTGGCTGCTTTCAATTATCAAGGTCAGGTTCTCGGATTTTTAAAAACAGGTTTGGATTGTTATGGCGTGGCGGTAGATATCGGCACAACAAAAATGGCGGCATTTTTGGTTAATTTATCTACCGGGGAAACAGAGGCTAAAGCAGCGTCGATGAATCCGCAAATCAGTTATGGCGAGGATGTGATCAGCCGGATTGCCTATGCTAACCAGGGCCTGGCTCAGCAAAAAACACTCCAAACCCGCCTGGTAGAGGAGATCAATCAACTCATCGGTGGTTTATGCGATTCGGCCCGGGTGGCAACAGATCAGATCATGGATTATGTGGTGGTGGGCAATACCGCGGTGCACCACCTGTTTGCCGGGCTGCCTGTCAGACAGCTGGGCGAGGCGCCCTATGTCGCCGCAGTGCATCAAGCGCTAAATTTCCCGGCGCGCGAGGTGGGTTTGTTCGGGGCGCCAGGTGCAAATGTTTACATGCCCCCCAATATTGCCAGTTATGTTGGCGCGGATCACCTGGCAATGCTGCTGGCCAGCAATATCCAAAAGCGGCCGGAGACAGTTTTAGCGCTGGATATTGGCACCAATACCGAAGTCAGCTTACTCAAGGATGGACTGCTGACAAGTTGTTCCTGTGCCTCTGGGCCGGCATTTGAAGGTGCCCATATTCATGCCGGGATGCGAGCCGCGCCTGGCGCGATTGAACGGGCTAAGTTTTTTGATGATGAATGGCATCTGGCGACGATTGACAATCTGCCTGCGGTTGGTGTGTGTGGCTCGGGCATATTGGATATTGTGGCTGAATTGCTGGAAAGCGGACAGATTGATGCAACCGGTCGGTTTGCTGAACAAGCATTCCGCAGGGTCACATTTCCAAAAGGGGATGCGATCATTCTGGTTCGGGCTGCCGATTCTGGCACCGGTAAGGATATTTTGGTCACACGCGGGGATATCCGTGAGATCCAGCTGGCTAAAGCTGCCGTCCGGGCGGGTGTGGAAGCTTTGCTCAGGGCAACAGCCACACAAGCAAGAGAGATTGACCAATTTCTTGTGGCGGGCGCGTTTGGTACGTACCTGAACCCGGTTTCGGCAATGAAAATCGGCATGTTTCCTTTGTTGCCACTGGCGCGGTTTCAACAAATTGGTAATGCCGCTGGCGCGGGTGCCCTGGAAATGCTGCTCTCAACCCAGGGCCGACTCGAAGCAGAAGCCCTTATAAAAAAAATGACCTATATTGAATTGACGACAGACCCGGATTTTATGACATCTTATGTGGATGCAATCGGGTTTACGAAAGAAAGAAAGGAAATCTAATGGAAACCTTAAAAGCAATCTTCACACGGCGCAGTGTTCGGGAATTTAAGCAAGACCTGGTTTCAGAAGCAGATGTGCACGACCTGTTGAGGGCAGGTATGCAGGCGCCTTCAGCCAGAAACGAACAGCCCTGGCATTTTATTGTGATTGACGATCCGGCTCTATTGCATGCAATCCCTGAATTTCACCCATATTCAAAAATGTTGCTCGAAGCGCCATTGGCGATTTTGGTGTGTAGTGACCACAAACTGGAATCAAAGCGCACCTCATGGGTGCTGGATTGTTCGGCAGCAACGCAAAATATTCTGCTGGCAGCCCACGCCAAGGGATTGGGCGCAGTATGGGTGGGGATCTTCCCTAATGCAGAGCGCGTGGCTGGTATGCAAAGCCTGCTGGAAATGCCAGAAGACGTCCAACCTGTGGCATTGGTTGCTGTGGGCCATCCTGCAGCGACCCCTGAACCAGCTGACCGCTTTAAGAAAGAACGGGTGCACCAGAATAAATGGGGTGCCCGTTATTTTTGAACTAAGCGTTCTTGAATATGGGGGATCATGGCTGCCATGGCCATGGCGCGATGGCTGATCTGGTTTTTTATTTCGGCTGGTAGTTCCGCCATGGTCGCTGCGTATTCCGGGATGTAAAAGACCGGGTCGTATCCAAAACCCTCTGAACCGCGCTCCTCGGCGACGATAATCCCCTGGCGAAAACCGGTCGTGACAATGGTTTCACCACCAGGCAAAGCCAGCACGGCAGTGCATTGGAAGCGCGCTTTCCAGGGCTGCGGCTTGTTGACCAACTGGTTGAGCAAGTGGTTCCGTCGATCCGCATCGGTGGCGTTTTCTATAGGCGAAAACCGGGCGGAGTGAAGGCTCGGAGCGCCGTTCAGAGCCTCGACTTCCAGACCGGTATCATCGGCCAGTGCTGGCAGGCCAATTTCTGTAAGGCAGGCCAGAGCTTTGATTTTCGCGTTTTCAAGGTAGGTCGAACCCGTTTCTTCAATCTCGATGGCGATATCCAAATCCTGAAGTGTGACGAGGTCGAGGTTAAGATGCGAGAAGATGGCTTTGATTTCGCGGTATTTCCCTGGATTTCCAGAAGCGATTAACAATTTTGGAGCGGTCATATTCATCCTAAAAATATCTAAAATATCTAATTAATATTGACGGTGATATGTCGTCGTGTTATAATTCAGCCGTAATAAATCTTACCCATTTGTCTTTCGAGTGAATCGTTGTGAATAAATCTAACAATCCATTACGACTCAATGTTGGTCACATGTACAACAAGGCGATTGGCTCCAGCCATGAAGTGCCTGTTGACATAGACAAAATTATTGTCGATGACCTTACGATCCAATCTTTGCGCAGTATGGTTCGCCTTTCGAGAACTCGCGAAGGGCTTCTGATGCAAGTTAAGGCAGAAGCCGAGGTTCTGACCGCTTGCGTTCGCTGTCTTAAGGATATCTTTCTTCCTGTTGAGACAGAGTTTGAAGAATTATATCAGTTCTTTTCTCGCCATCGCGAAGAGACGGATTTAATCCTGCCGAACGACGGCTATCTTGATTTGCGCCCAGTTTATCGGGAATATTTTATCTTGGCAATGCCTATCAAGCGCTTGTGTGACAGCAATTGCCGGGGGTTATGCGTTGTGTGTGGTGCGAACCTTAACGAAATGACCTGTGAACACCAATCTGTGGAGGCAGTCCAATCCGCAACATTGGAACAGGAGGCGTGATACTCAAACCTTTTGGGGTGGGGGTTGGCTCTCATTGATATGACGATTGGCCTGACCGGAGAAAATAAGTGGTCAACGAACTTCAGCGTAAGAGAATACAGGCGATTATTGATACCCTGGTTTTACGCGCTGATGCACAGGGCTATGTCACCATCGATGATTTGATAACTTATTTTCCTGACCAGGATACTGATCATATCGCCATAAGGGCCGTCATTACTTATTTACGGAATCAGGGGATTGATATTATCGATACTGAATTGAAGAATGACGGTGACGATGATAATATCTCTGAGGACGAAGCCGAACCAGGCGCAGCCTTTGATGAATTGGAAGATTCAGTGGGCCTGTACCTGAAAGAGATGTCACGCGTCCCGCTGCTTTCGATGGCAGAAGAGCAAGCGATTGCCAAACGCATTGAACTGGGACGGGCGTCGAAAATTGAGTTGGCGCATATTGATCCCAACAGCGAACCGACGCGGGCAGCAAAGTTGCGATTACTGCTCAGTGACGGCGAGAGCGCCTGGGAGCATCTGATTAAAGCCAATACGCGCCTGGTGGTATCGATTGCCAAACGCTACCTTGGTCGGGGCGTACCTTTTTTAGATTTGATCCAGGAAGGCAACCTGGGGTTAATCAAAGCAGTTGAGAAATTTGATTACCGACGCGGATTTCGTTTTTCAACCTATGCGACCTGGTGGATTCGCCAATCTATCACACGTTCCATTGCTGATCAGGGGAGGACGATTCGCATTCCAGTGCATATGATTGACCGCATTAGGGCGCTGTACAGGGTGCACCAGGAATTAGAACAAAGCCTGGGAAGGAAACCGCTGGCCAAAGAGATTGCTGAAAAACTAAACCTCAGTGTGAGTAAGGTGCAGTGGATTATGCGGATTTCGTGGTTGCCGCTTTCCTTAGAGACGCCAATGGGTGATGAAGAGGAATCGGAGCTGGGCATGTTTGTTGAAGATCAGGAATCTCCCTCACCGATGGATGTAACCTATCAATCGATGATGCGTGATAAGATCAACGAAGTCCTGGCTACATTGTCCCCACGTGAAGCCCGCATCCTGCGCATGCGGTTTGGCCTGGATGGAGGGCAGGACTACACCCTGGAAGAAGTGGGCCTGAAGTTTGGCCTGACGCGTGAACGCATCCGTCAGATTGAGGGTAAGGCTTTACGACAGCTCCGGAACCCGCACAAAGCAAGTCAGTTGAAAGATTATTTGTAATCCTGTATAATTAGGCACAATGAGGAAGAAAATCGTCATGATGCGCATGTCCTGTTCTCCGATGTTATGCCTTCCAGAAGCATAACATGAGGTGACGCGTTGCCTCCGGAGGACTTGCTGGCTGAGGCCAGCTTTTTTGTTATTATGTACGCTACCAAACCGCGAAGTGAGGTGAAAAAATGTCACAACCTGTATTAGTGGCTGTCGCCTGGCCGTATGCCAGTGCGCAAATTCATGTCGGGAACATCACCGGCTCTTACCTGCCGGCAGATATCCTTGCGCGCTATCACCGTTTGCGCGGACGGGATGTCTTAATGGTCTCTGGCTCTGATTCGCATGGGACGCCCGTTACCGTCCGCGCCGATGAAGACAACGCCACGCCTGAGGAAGTTTACAAGCGATATCATGCCGGGTTTATTGAATTATTCCAAAAACTGGGCCTGACTTATGATATTTTCACCACCACGCATACCAGCAATCATTTTGATGTGGCGAGCAAGCTGTTTTTAGCATTGAAAGAAAATGGTTATCTGTACACCGAGGAATCAAAACAGTGGTATTCCTCGTCGCAGGAACGCTTTTTGCCCGACCGGTATGTGGAAGGCACCTGTTATTTTTGTGGGACGAGCGGTGCTCGTTCCGATCAGTGTGATAACTGCGGGCATCTGCTGGAAGCTGAAAAGCTGATCGACCCGAAGAGCAAGATCGACGGTTCGACGCCCGAACTGCGTGACACAACCCATTTTTACCTCGATTTGGAAAAGCTGCAGGCGCCGGTGACCGAATTTTTGCGTGAACGGCAAGCGTATTGGCGCCCCAATGTGATCCGCCAATCTTTGGGGCAAATTGAAACCAGCGGCTTGCGCGGTAGACCGATCACCCGAGACCTTTCCTGGGGCATCCCTGTGCCTGTGGAAGGCTGGGATGGAAAGTGTATGTACGTCTGGTTTGAAGCGGTGATTGGCTATCTTTCGAGCGTGGTGGAATGGAGCCGGCTGCATGATGACCCTGAGGCCTGGCATCACTGGTGGACGAACCCGGATTCGCGCGCATTTTACTGCATTGGAAAGGATAATATCCCCTTCCATGCTATTATTTGGCCGGCTGAGCTGATTGGTGTGGGTGAATCCTTCGACGAGAAGATGGGCGCAACTGACCCTCAACCGCTGGTGCTGCCCTATGATGTGCCCGCAAACGAATTCATGAACCTGGAAGGACGGAAGCTTTCCGGTAGCCATAACTGGGCAGTGTGGGGGTTGGATTTTCTTGAACGGTACGACCCTGACCCATTGCGTTATATATTGACCATCAACATGCCTGAAACCCGTGATTCTGATTGGGATTGGGAGGAATTTCATCAGCGCAATAACAATGAGCTGGTGGCCACCTGGGGCAACCTGGTGAATCGGGTGCTTGCTTTTGCTTTCAAGCACTGGGAGGGCGTGGTGCCGTCACCGGGCGAGCTGCGAGAAGGCGACCTGGCGCTGTTGGAGACGATTCGTGTCGGCTTTAAAACTGTGGAGAGACATTTAGAGGCCGTCAAGCTGCGCGCGGCGATCCTGGAAGCGATGCGCCTGGCCGGAGAGGTGAATAAATACCTGGATGGTACCGGACCCTGGTTTGAAATTAAGACAGATAAGGACGCAGCGGCTAAGTCGATTTACACCGCCATGCAGGCAATTGATGGGTTGAAGATGATCTTCGCGCCGTTTTTACCCCACACCTGTGAGAAATTGCATGCTTACCTGGGCTATGCTCGGCCGATATTTGGGCAGTTGGTGACACGTGAGATTGAAGATGACCTGGGCACCCACACGGTGATGCTGTATGAGCCGGGTGAATCGCTTTCAGCCGCGGGTGAAGACCTGTGGCAGCCGATCGAGTTGGTTCCCGGGAAGGCTTTCAAGCAGCCCGCGCCGCTGTTTAAAAAGCTCGATGAAAGCATTGTGGCGGAGGAGCGGGCGCGGCTGGGGTAATTGGGTTTGGGAACGTGCTTCTTCAGCCTCTGGACGCGCTTCGAAACGCGTCCAGCCAGGCCGGAAGGTGACGCACAAATTCTGCCATGATGGGCAGACATTGTTGGGGAAAATAGTCATCGTTTTGATAGGCTTCGCTGCCATGCTCACCCACCAAATCGGAGACGGCTCGTAAAATCAGGCAGGGGACCTGGTTGCGCCGAGCAACCCAGGCGATCGGACCGGATTCCCAATCGCCGACGGCTGCGTTGTAACGCTGGATCAAGTCGGGAATGTCTGCGGAGACGATGTCTCGATCGGCGGAGACAATAGTTCCTGCGGTCACCGGCTGGGGTGTCGGACTCGGCAGCCAGGTCAGGTCGAAATCGACTGTGTAGTGGCGGATGGCGTCATCGTGGTCACCCATTTGTTCGATGATGTCGTAGATGATGGTTTTGGCAGCCAGGATCACTTGGCCGTGTTCAACTTGCCCCTGAAACCCGCCGCAGGTGCCGATATTGACGATCCGTTCTGGGCGCCAGCGGAGAATGGCATACTGGGTCGATCCGGCTGCGGCGATCTTGCCCCAGCTGCCATGCAGGAATACGACCGGGTACCCGTTGATCTCTTCAGTGAAAAAATCGCCATAGGGCGTGGATTCAATCCGTGCCAGTGGAAAGTGGGGCGTGAAAGCCCGCCATTCCTCACTGGCTGAGATCAAAACGCAGGTATCAATTGGGCGCGGCAGAGAGGTCAGGACACCCTCCCCAGGCTGGCCAGATAGATAGCAAAACTTTCCGGCGGCGTAAAACCCAGCAGCCCGTCGACAGCGTCATCATCATAAGCGCCGATGGCACACACGCCGCAATTGATGGACTCGGCGGCCAGGTAGAGGTTCTGGCAGACGTGTCCGGCATCCAGGTAAAGGTAACGGTAGCTGCGTTCGGAGTAGCGCCAGACGGTACGATAGGGAACCGCAGCCCAGATAAAAGTCACCGCGCTGGTGGTCACGTGCCGCTGGTTCTGGCAGGCCTCGGCCAACTGGGCGTTGAAACCCGTATCGAGGCGCAGAGCGACCAGTTGATGGGTGCTGCCCATGTAGCGGTAGAGTCCTGCTTCCAGACCGGCAACCCGGTTGATTGAAAGATAGGTCTCGAAGGGATGCCGGCAGCCGGCGGAAGGCACGGTTCTGAGGGGGACAGCGCGCTTGTCGTCGATGAATTTGACGCCCTGGGTCAGCCACAGCAGGTGGGACAGCTCCTCCAGCGTAAGGGGAACTTCACTGTAGTGCCGCCGGGTCACGCGGCTTTCGATAGCTGTGCGCAGATCAGTTTTTCCCAGGTCAATTTCAGCCGGCTGGGGCAGGTCGATCAACGGCGCGCCCGGTTCAAGGGGTAATTCGAAGGGCGGCTGGGGTAAGCCCTGCTTTTGGCCGGGTGTGGTAATGTTGGGGTACTTGGTGGATTCAACAAAGGCGTAACCTTTATCTGCGGTCATGTGAATTCTCCTTTTTCTCTTTAATTATTTTTGAACGGTCAGCCAGTATTTACGTTTGAGCCCATCGCCCGGCTCTTCAAAAGTGGCAAATTCAAATCCCTTATCAATTAGGAAGCGATGTGCTGCAGATTCGCTCGTGGCATTCGTGCCCGGATGCAGCAGAATCAGCCCGCCAGGCCGCACCACACGTTGCATTTCGGCGTATTCAGCGTCAAAATCGTCACCAAAGACGTGTCCGGCCATGAGGATATCAGCGAAACTATCCGCCAACGGGATCTGGGTGAGAAAACCGTCGATGGGGAAGACGTTTTCAAAGCCCAGGCGAACCTGTTTTTCCAACAGGTAACGGCGCAAATTGGCCACTGGCTCCACGGCGTAGACGACACGGGCATATGGGGCGACGACGAATGCCAGCCGGCCGGTGCCCGAACCGATATCGAGAACGACTTTATCGCGAAAATCTGCCATACTCAGCAGTGAATCGTCATCCCAGGCGAGGAATGCGAGCTGATCGTACCCTGCAGGGTCGAGGACATAGATCAGCCAGTCCTGCATCGTATCCAGCACGGAAAGCTCTGCCTGGCGCAGTTCTTCCGGTGTGGGATGCAGGTTGGCCAGCACCAGGCAGCGGTCAAGGTAAGCTTGAATGGGCGGGTAGATTTGCCCCAGATACCAGCTTACCGCGGGATGAGCTGCCAGCGCGGTACCCATAACCGCATCCGGCTGGCGCTCAGACAGGTAGGCCGCGTGCAACGGCTCTAAAAGAAGCAGCGCATTGAAATCAAGGTCGCTGACATCCAGCCAGCCTAAACCGGACATATTGGCCTCCTTACCAGCGAATTGCCGCGGCAATCATTGAGAGGATCATGACGACAGCGATCACGGCCATCACAATCTGGTAGATTCGGTATGATTTGGGTTTTCTTTCCTGTTTTTTGCTCAAAACCGCTCCTTATTCGAGTTGTAGTTTTATATTCTGTGCCAGCTCCAGGGTGATGCACTTGATTTCGGCGATTTTCTCAGCCGGGGCATCCAGAATGCCTTCAATAGAACCGAAGGTGTTCAGCAAAGCTTTGCGGCGGGCAGGGCCGATGCCTGGGATCCCGTCCAGGCGCGAGGCCAGCCCCTGCTGGCTGCGCCGTTTGCGATGGGCGGTGATGGCAAAGCGGTGGGCTTCATCACGGATGCGTTGCAAGAGGTACAACCCCTGCGAACGGCGTTGAAGGTAAACCGACTCGTGCTGCCCGGGGATGAAGAGCTCTTCCTCGTTTTCAGCCAGTCCGGCCGCGGGGATGCGATCCAGCAGGTGATAGGATTCCAATACAGCCACCGCCCGGCTCAATTGCCCCTTGCCGCCATCGACCAGCAATAAATCGGGGAGAACCGCAAAGGCCGGATCGGGCTTTTTCCCGAGGCTTTCTTCTGTTTCCTGGGCGGCTTTCCAGCGCCGAAAACGTCGGTTGAGTACCTCTTCCAGGCTGGCGAAATCATCCTGCCCCAGCACCGACTTGATGTTAAAGCGCCGGTAGAGCTTTTTGTGGGGTGTGCCCTGCTCGAAGACGACCATGCTGCCCACGCTGGCCATGCCCTGGGTGGTGGAGATGTCGTAACATTCGATGCGGTTGGGCGGCTCGGGCAGGTCTAACGCTTCCTGAATTTCGGTCAGGGCGACGGTCTGGCGGTTTTTGTCAGCCTCCCAGCGGGTGCGCAGGGCGTTGAGGGTCTCTACCGCGTTCTCGGTTGCCATCTCAACCAGCTCGCGGCTGATGTCCTGGTGCGGGACGGTGATCTCGACCTTTTGGCCCGACTTGCGCTCTTTGAGCCACTGGCCGATGATCCGGGCTTCTGCCAGCTCCTCGGGCAGCAGGACGGTGCCCGGCACAAAGGCCGCCTGGGCGTAGAATTGCTTGACGAATTCGGCCAGCACCTCCTGGTCGGCTTCTTCCTCGGTGCCCTCCAGGACGAAATATTCCCGACCGATCAGCTTGCCAGAGCGGATAAAAAACACCTGCACGCAGGCTTCACCGTCGGCGCGGGCCATGGCGATCACATCCGAATCGGTTTGTTCGCTACTGATGACCTTTTGGCGCTCGACCACCCGATCGATGGCCTGCAGCTGGTCGCGGATGGTGGCGGCTTTTTCATACTGGAGCTCTTCTGCCGCGGCTGTCATGGCCTGGTTGAGGCGCTGGACGACCGATTCGGTGCGGCCATCGAGGAACTGGCACAGGTCGTCAATCACCTGGCGGTAATCTTCCTGGCTGATGGCGCCGATGCAGGGCGCCGAGCAGAGCTTGATGTCGTAATACAGGCAGGCGCGCGCATCTTTCCCGGTGATCTCGCGGTTGCAGGTCAGATAGGGGAAGATCTTGCGCAGCAGGTCCAGCGTTTGATGCACCGCCCACACGCTGGTGTAGGGTCCGAAATAGCGCGAGCCATCCATGACCATCTGGCGGGTGACGGTTACCCTGGGGAAGGGGTCCGCCCAGTGCACCTTGATGTAGG
Source organism: Chloroflexota bacterium (assembly GCA_012522475.1). Classification (GTDB taxonomy): domain Bacteria; phylum Chloroflexota; class Anaerolineae; order Anaerolineales; family Anaerolineaceae; genus Brevifilum. The sequence goes on from JAAYKH010000077.1 coordinate 13,630, forward strand.
GGAAGCGCTTGTCATCCTTCAGGCGCACGTTGTAATGTGGGCGGTGGCGCTTGATCAGGTTCATTTCCAAAATCAGTGCTTCCAGCTCGGAACCGACCACGATCCACTCGATATCGGCGATCTCGCTGACCAGTTTTTGGGATTTCGGGTGTTCGTGGGCGCTGGCATGGAAATAAGAGCGCACCCGGGCGCGCAAATTGACCGCCTTGCCCACGTAGATGATGCGCCCCTGCGCATTTTTCATCAGGTAGCAGCCGGGTTTATCGGGCAGGGTGTCCAGAATCGCCTGGAGATACATGTTAATATCCATACAGGATTAATTTTAGCACATCGGGGAAGAGGGCAGAAGATGAAAGGCTGAAAGACGGGACAGCATACACATGACCAGCCGCAAGTCGCCCTGCGCGTGCGGCTGGTCATGCTCGGGGTGCAGGTTTTTGCTGGGGTGGCTTGAAGCGTTTGAGCTCATCACCAGGTGACGTAAGGCCCGTCGCCGCGCAGCAGGTCCATCAGGCGGTCACCCACCGGTGAGCCGGCCCGGTCTGCCAGCAGTGCGATGACGTCATCCAATTGCTCTGCTGCTTACAGCCGTACGCATAAATGCGCTGTGATTGCTGCCACGTTCCGTGTCGAGACACCCTGCATGCACTCTCGGCTAAAGCCAGGGGGTAAGGCTGTTTTGCTGCGTTGCCCTTTCTCCAGACCCTCTGTGGCGATCTGGTCCAATATTTCTTTTGGCCGCGAAGCATGCCTACGGCATCTGTTGACTACACCTTGACAGAATCCCTTTCTAAACTTAGGATTAATTAATTACGTTGGATATACTATTAATTTTGATATACTCACAACGCGAAACTTATAGATTATAATGCTCATTAACTTTTGGAGAAGACTTTTATGACATCAAAAAATAATACCAGACTATTTAGCGCCGTTTCTTTGCTATTGTTGATCCTTGTTCAGGTTGCTTTGAGGCAACCTGTGCAAATAGTCTCCGCAGCCCCGGAGGAACGACCGCTGTTTGCACAGCCACCAGCGGTCACAATAGATGTCCCTTCTGAAGTGCTGATTGGCGAGGATGTTAATTTTACTGTAACATTTAATAATCCCGATCTAACAGACACAGGCTATGGGCCGCTGATTGACCTGGTGTTGCCCACAAGTGGTGCAGATGGCCCGACCGATCCGGACGGATTGTTTTTTAATGGTGCGACCTATCTTGGCGCAACCATTGAGCATACGGTCATTACCATTGATGTAAGTGGCTGCATCACCCACCCTTATATGATGAATGGCAGCACAATGGCACCGTTGCAAGTTTGCGGATTGACAGAGGGTGACACCTTTGTGGCTTTGCGATTACCATTTGGCTCCTTTACGCCCAATCAACCGGCATTATCTATTGATGTCTCTGCCACAATGAGCAATTGGGCAGATGTGGGCAAACCACTTACCATTGAGACGCGCGGCGGCTATCAATACGGTTATGACCCGTTAAATAACTTCAATGTTGACGATCCAACGGCAACATTGAGCGCCTGGGTAAACAAGTCAGTTACCCCAATACTTTTTACGCTTGAAAAAATTTATCATGGTCCAGAAGATGAAACTGCGACCGGCCCTAATTTCCCCCGTCAGTATACGGTAAGAGCGAGGATTGCCCCGGATCAAACCCTCACCGATTTTGAATTGACGGATGTTCTACCGGATAATTTGCAATACATAGAATTGGTCAGTACCAATCCACCAGGGGCAACTTGCTCACACAGCAATCCAACGACACCTGGCGGAACGCTCACGTGTGATTTCGCCTCTGTCAGCGGTACAGTAGAAATGACCTTTTCGTTTTATGTTCCACTGGATGATGCAGATGGCAATGATGTGATCGATCCTGCCACTGGCGATGATGTCACATCCTGTAACAATGCCATCGCCAGCGGATTTTGGAAACCCCTCGACGAACGGGACGTTGAAGATTATTCTGGCACTTACACCCAAGACCCTGTAGGCTGTGAACACAGATTAACGCCAAAATCCATTGCCACCCAAAAAAGCGTTTCTGTGGTGGAAGGTGGGGGGATGGCACCCGGAAAAACACTGGAGTATGTGATTGATGTACAGGTGTCTGACTATTTTGTTTTCGACGAGATTGTGGTAACCGATATTATTTCTGATGGGCAGCGTTTTGATTCTTCTACCCCAACTCTGCAAATTGTTGGCAACCCTACATCACTGAATTCATCGGGGGGTTTTGATTCAAAGAACTTTTCTGTCATCGACCATTTCACAGGAGGTAGTCCGGAAGTCCCACCCATTGATGGGACCACCGAGCTTGTCTTCAGGGTTTCAGATGAAATGATCAGCCGTAGACCTTCTGATCCTGATGGACGCCTAATTGGCGGTTGTGTGCCACCGGACGGTACGGGCGGCGGTGACCCCAATTGCAGCTCATATGATGATGACGCTACCACAGCCCGAATTGTTTTCCGCACCATTGTTCAGGAGGTGTTTAGCGACGCTTATCCACCTAAAGATCCAAACGTTGACCAGGGTGATATTTTAGATAACGACGTGGAAGTGAAGGGACGAATCCTTAAAACCAGCGACTCGAGCACACCCACAGGATACTATGAAGATGACAGCTCTGCCGCCAGTATTGAAATTGAGCGTGGCGCATTGAAAAAAACCCTCTATGCTTTGAACGGTGAAACTGGTTTTCAACCTCCCATGATTGTTGCCGCTGGCGATACCGTTACTTTTCGCCTGACCTATACCCTTCCGACCAGTGATTATGAAGACCTGGTCATCACCGATTACCTGCCGTTGCCAATTTTTGCGGCTACGGAGGTCACGGCACATATCAACAATATCTGTGGTATACCTGCGGCAGGAAGATCCTGCCTCGGTCCCAGTGATACCTATCACACCCTGCTTAATGCAGTCGATCCTAGAGTAAGCAGCCATGCTGGCAGCAATTGGGTGCGTTGGGATTACGGAAGTTATGATTCTATAATCAATAGTTTTTCCACGATTGATCTGCTCTTCACTGTTACTGTTACCGATGCTGCTTTTGCTGATAAAATGCACCTCACCAATCAAGGTTATGCGATTGAAGATTCTACAAACGGTGGGATAAGTACATCAGCAGCCATTGACGAATTGTTTTACACCGCTCCGGAGATGGATATCACAAAAAGCGTTGTTGCAACAGACAATTCGAATACCACCTTTACCCCGTCTTTGCCAATTGCGTTTTATGCCCCTGGCACCTCCGATGTACCATGGAATTACACTATTAGTTCTACTTTTCTGGAAAGTACGCCAATTGATAGCAACCTGAGCGGGGTTGATGCGGATGACCTGGTCACCTTTGCGATTTTCCTGGTCAATAACGGTACGGGGAAAAATGGTGCGTTTGATCTATTAATTAAAGATGCTTATAACACGACGGCTTTTGATTTGCCCACCAGTGGCATCAATTTACGCATCTATTACGGTAATGGGGACGGACCTATTAGTTACACAGGCAATCCAACCGATCTGTTTACGACTGGAATTGAACTGGTAGATCCACCTGGCGGTGACGGGGTCTGCGCGCCCTATCATCCAGAAAGTGGACTGAATGTCATCGTGATTGCTTATGACTTACGTGTAAAGGCAAACATCGAGCCTGGTGATTACAAGAACATTGCCACGCTGGCAAGATATGCCGGATCGGAGGGTGGCGAGCCTTACCCCCCCCAAAGTGATGATGCCCAGGTGACCAGTGCTTCACCAGAAATTGAAAAAGAACTCCTTGGTACTGAGTTGAAAAATACATACAACACGGAAACTCAGGCAGTGATTGGTGAATTCATCAAATACGAACTGAAAGTCACTATCCCTGAAGGGGTGCTGCCTGCTGCAAAAATTGTGGATACGCTTGATGCTGGTTTGGCATTTGTTGACTTAGAATCTGTCATTGTATCAAATTCAACAGAAATTAAAAGTGTTGATGATGACACGGGTGAAGATGTCATGACTTTTGACGCCAATGGCAAATGTAGCAACTGCGTTGCAAGCACGAGCGCTGGCAGTAATCCGCTGATTAGCAGTAATGGAGGCACAATCACCTTTGATTTTGGCGATTTGGAAAATAAAAACACAGATAACACCACCCCTGAAACGATCACCATTACTTACCGAGCGGTCGTGTTGAATGTGGTTGGCAACCAGGCCGGCGGTCAACGCAACAACGCTGCACGTTTGAGTTGGACGGGTGGCAGCCTGCCTCCAGTTTCTGCTGAAAATGTCACCATTATTGAACCGCAAATCAATACAGTTAAGTCGGTATTGCCTCCCTCTGGGGATGCAGGTGATACAGTCACCTTCACCGTAACATTGGAGAATCCTGCTGAGGGTTCAACGACTGCTTATGATGTGACCTGGATGGATGAATTGCCAGCCGGCCTGACATATGTTGCAGGCTCACTTGCACAGGGGGCATGTACTGCATCTACCCACCCCGTTTGGAGTGATACTGGTGCCCCAACTTTAAGCGCCAGCGGTGGCTTGTTCCACCCCGGGCAGTCTTGTACCGTCACCTTCTCAGCCACTATCGATTACTCAGTTACGCCTGGGCAGTTGATAACCAACATCGCTGAAACTCGTTGGACCAGTCTTGATGGTAGTGTTACCACGCCGCGCTCTGATTACAATAATGACGCGGTTGAACGTACCGGTGAGGATGGAGTGGGCGGCGCGTTGAATGATTATGCCAGCCAGGGAGCTGCAACCGTGAACATAGCAAAAGTTCAACCTGAAAAAACCTTGGTAGCCACTTCAGAATTGCATACCGATGACAGCGATGTTGCTATTGGTGAAATCGTGCGATACCGACTTGCGGTTCAGCTACCGGAAGGCACCAGCCCTAACTTCCAGATTCGTGACAATTTGCCCTCAGGGATGACCTTCCTCAACGACGGCACAGCCAAACTGGCGCTGGTTTCAAATGGCAGCCCGATTGCCTCCACGGATCCGGCGGGCAGCACTTTAAACCTGGCGTTGGGCAGTGGCAGTTTTGAAACAAATCCCTGGGTGAGTGGGGACGGTCCAACCGGAATTGCGCCGACCTTTGTTTTGCCAAATCAAAACGTAGGCTCCTCTAATTCACTAACAGCAGACCCTGACGCCTACGGCAACGGAACAGACCCTTACTTTAAACTTGGTACGCTGGTTAATAATGATAGTGACCTAGATGGTGAATATGTAATTATTGAGTTCAATGCGCTGGTTAACAATACAACTGATGCTAAAAACAAAGATGGGGACGAACTTAAAAACACCTTCAGTGTATTTATCGACGATGAACTCAAAGCAACCTCAGAAAGCGTTATTGTCACCGTGGTAGAGCCTCATCTCACATTAAACAAAGCAATTACATCCATCACTGGCGAAGCGGATGCTGGCGGTGTGGTAAATTACACGGTTGTACTGGAAAATACAGGAAGCACCACGGCTTTTGAAGCACACTTTATCGATCCATTGCCATCAGCCTTGGGGCTGGATATTACTTCCATACAAGTGGATGGTGTACAAACTTCAGGTGCTTCTGCTGGCAATACTGTTGAGATGACATTTGATAACATTCTGGTTGGCGCCACGATCACCATTACCTACAGCGCTAAGATTTTGGATACCATTAGTCCGGAGCAACTGGTGACAAACACAGCAGAAGTCGTTTACACCAGCCTGCCCGGAACGGGGACGACTGACAACCCAACAGGTTCAGAACCCCCGGGTAACTCCGGAGATGGAGATGGAGAACGTGATGGGTCTGGTGGCATCAATGACTATCGTGATGATGGCCCTGCTGAGTTTAAATCCGATGGTGTCACCATTGACAAAATCGTCAGCGCTACCGATCAGATCCACACCACAGGTACCAACGTTGCCATTGGAGAGATTGTCACCTACCAGGTCACGGTCACCCTGCCAGAAGGTACTGTTTCTAATTTAGAGGTGATCGATAGCCTTCCAGATGGTTTGCAATATGTCGCTAACAGTGCTGTGGTGACCCCAGATGATCCGGGCGTAAGTTTTTCAACCGGTGATCCTGTTATCAGCACGAGTGATAATAAATTGATTGTCTCCTTTAATAATGACGTTGTTGTCAAAGGCGATAACGACCCCACCAACAACAATTTTGTTCTAACATACGATGTGCGCGTCTTGAATGTGCTTGGAAACCAAAATGGTGATGATCTTCGTAATGATGTTACTGTTTCTTGGACGGATGCCAACGGCGTTGATCATTCTAAAACTGACAGCATTGATGTTTCTATCGTGGAGCCTGATCTAAATATTGAAAAGATTGTCGATAGCCTTGCCTGGGACTATGGGCAGACAGTTACTTACACACTCAATATCACACATACTGCTGATAGTACGGCAGACGCTTTTGACATCGTTGTTATAGACACCATCCCCAACGTATTAACCTATATGGCTGGCTCAATTACCGCCCCGACGGGTTGCGCAGGCGATGATAGTGCGGCTCCTATCCTTAAATGGACTTGCGACGTTATTCAATTAAGTAGTCATGTGTCGCTTACTTATCAGGTCACCATTAATGGACCATCAAACCCACCGTACCTTGAAGTTGATGACACAGCGGCTAACAATGCAAAAATAACCTGGAGTTCGCTACCCGGTGATAATAAGCCAGGTGAGGAAGATGGAGAGCGTGATGGGTCTGGTGGTGTTAATGATTATCATGATGAAGATGAAATCGTTGGCGGGCTGGCATTGTACGCATTGGGTAACCGTGTCTGGTTCGATACCAACAACAATCGACAGATTGATGTTGGAGAAGTTGGCGTTGACGGCGTTACGGTGGAGTTATACGCTGCTGATGGTAATGGCGACCCGACAGGCAGCGCGTTATCTACAACCACTACTTCGAACAGTGGTTATTACCTGTTTAACAACCTGCTTTCAGGAGACTACGTAGTCGTCCTTCCAGCGAGCAACTTTAGCTCAGGAGCTGTTTTGCAAGGCTACTGGTCATCAGGTACCACACGTAACGACGATGGTACCCTGAGTGAGGTTGCGGCTACTGATCCAGACGATGATATTGATTCGGACGATAATGGCGAGTTAGACCTGTTTGACTCTTTACCCGGTGCTGTTGCTTCGCGCGCGATTTCGCTTGGCCCTGGGCCTGTTGAACCGACGGGTGAAACCGACCTGGATGACGGCAATCAGGGACAACCCGATGCCAGAGCAAACATGACTGTTGATTTCGGTTTCTATACCATCAGACTCGGCAACCTGGTTTGGGATGATTTAGATAATAATGGCAAATTTGATAGCGGTGAAGCTGGTATTAACGGTGTGTCGGTCCAATTGTATTCTGCAGATGGCGACTTAGTACTCAGCACAACCACAACTGACGGGGGTGGAATCTATACTTTTACTGGCCTGCCACAGGGTAAGTATATTGTGCGTTTACCTGAAGAAAACTTTTTGGGCAGTGGCGCCTTGCGTAATTATTACTCCAGCACAGGTGGTGGCCCTTATGAACCCGCCCCAAATCCTGATGACGACACGACAGATTCGGATGATAATGGAACGGAGGTTGGCCTTCTTGGTTTTCCTGGTGGCTACATCCAAACCAGTGCTTTCGGACTCACTCCACAAGCTGAACAAAGCTTTGATCACAATGATGGGTCTACAACGGAATTCAGCGTTGACTTTGGTGTGTTCCACCAACTAATAGCTGACCTCGCGATTACCAAAGATGATGGCACTGACTATTACCTGCCCGGCTCCACATGGTCTTACACCGTCGTCGTCAGTAACAACGGGCCCGCAGACGTAATTGGTGCAGAAGTCACGGATAGCATTCCACCCCAGATAGAATCATGGACATGGACATGCGTTGAAGCGAGTGGTGCCACTGGTTGTGATGAATACGGGTCTGGAAATGATGATTTCTATGACGAGGTAAATTTGCCGGTTGGCTCAAGCATCACTTACACGGTGACTGTCACATCTGCTGTCGATGCCAGCGGTGTGCTGACCAATACTGCAGAAGTCACTCCACCTGAAGGGGTTATTGACCCCACCCCTGAAAATAACACCGATACAGATGAGGATCGTGATGTACGGCTTTCGATTACGAAAGACGATGGTTTGATCACCGTCTCACCCGGCGCTCTGATTACCTACACCTTGATAGTTGAAAATCTTGGAGCTCAAAACCTGGCAACGATCGTCGTTACAGATGAGCTTCCAAGTGAAGTCACCTTCCAAAGTGCCACGCCTGATCCCACAACGGCGCCTCCATCTGGCACTCCTGGCGGCACGTTGACCTGGGAGAACATTTCTCTAGATTCTTCTGATTCAATGACGATTACAATCACTGTACGAGTCAATGACGATGCAGTCGGTCCGACTATTCTGAATAGCGTCATTGCTGAAGATATCGACACTGGTTCAGAAGATAGCGACGATGATATAGACATTATCGCCACATCCAATGCTAAGGTCATCACAGATACTTCTATTGATGACGACCCCTTGGTGCCTATCCCTGCTCCGGCGTTGCCCCGCACCTTGATTGGGGAAATCATTACCTACAGAATCAATCTTGACGTTCCGGCGGGTGCTGTTTTACCAAATCTGCAGGCTCTTGACATCCTTGACCACGGTTTAGCGTTTGTCGGCTGTCTCAATATTGAAGGAGGTACGCTTACCACGACGTTGCCTGGTGGCTTTGATGACGCCTGTAACGATCCCATCAATCCACTCGTCCAGGCAGAACCGGCAGGAAATACTTCGGCATCCGATCAGGGGCGCCGGATCGCTTTTAGCCTGGGTGATGTCACAAACCCGTCCGACACTGAAGATGAAATACTCTTAATTTCTTATCAGGTTGTCATCCTCAACGTCTCTGAAAATGTGGATGGTGTGGATGGATTAACAAATCAGGTTTTATGGACCTGGGATGGCGGCAGTCTGGATGCGTCTGCGCCCCCGATCGAAATCATGGAACCTAAGTTAGATATCACCAAAGAAGCTGATCGAACCACTGCGTTGTTAAATAGCACGATTACCTTCACAGTTTCTATAGTACATACTCCTGAAAGTAGCGTGGATGCTTATGATGTTGAGTTTGTTGATGTTATACCTTTTGGCTTGCAATATGTGGACGGCAGTGCCGCTTCCAAAGGTTATCCACCGACCACGATGACTTACATACCTGGAAGCAGGACCTTAAACGCGTTCTGGGATGAACTCCCACTCGGTCAAAGTGCTGTTATTACTTTCCAGGCTGTCTTTTTGGGCCCATCTCCAATTACGAACAAAGCCTTTGTAGATTGGACCAGCCTCCCAATTAATCCGCAGACAAACGGAGTCCCCAAACCACGCTCAGAATACAATATCTTCGCTTATGAACGTTGGTTTAACCCCTCTGATTCCACGGGTGTCAATAATTATGGTGCTTTTGACTCTGTTGATATTACCGAACCTAAAGTGTTACCAGATACGGGTTTTGCGCCCAACCGTGTAACTGTTTTGCCAAGCCAACCGGCTTCGAAAGCATATACTGGTTCGGGAAAAATGTGGCTTGAAATCCCCGCTCTGGGCTTGAATTTGCCTATAACCGGAGTCCCATTGACGCAGGGCGGATGGGATCTTACCTGGCTCTCAAACCAGGCAGGTTACTTGAGTGGAACAACCTTCCCTGGACAGGTAGGTAACACTGGCCTGACGGCTCACGCAAGCCTGGCGGATGGCACTCCAGGACCTTTCCACAAATTGGATCAACTCTTGTGGGGTAGCACGGTGATTTTGCATCATGCTGACGGTTATCGCTATACCTATGAAGTTCGTGATAATTATACTGTTTTGCCCCAAGATTTCTCCGTATTAAAACAGGATGGATACTCGTGGCTGACACTCATCACATGTAAAGGTTACAACCCCTGGCTAGACACATACAGTTATCGAACTATTGTGCGGGCTGTCTTGCTCAAGGTGGAGCTTGAACCTTAAACTGCGCAGAAGTATCTTCACATTAACCCTCGCAGGAAAAAGTAAGGCATACTATAAAGCCAGTGTCTGAATAAGACACTGGCTTTGTTAATTCTGTTTCTATTGAAGATGATGCAAGCTTTTTTCTGAAAATTCTTCGTGTCCTTCTAATAATCTCGTTCATATTCAAATAGATCCTGCCAGTCTCCCAACCCTCGCTATTCCCCATCAAAAGTGCACTAACCAGCCTTAGGCAGGCTGAGGAGATGGGAAATATTCGGAAAACTCGAGTGCCTCGTTTGACTTCCTGGCTGGCATGCTCCAACATATTGCTGATCCGAAATCTGCGCCGATGGGATTCTAGAAAATTAAAAACGGTCAATCCCTCCGGAACAGCTACCTCCATCCAATCGGCTAGCTCAGGGGCGCTATCTAAATACTTGATCACAATCTTGCTTCAGATAGGCTTCTGCGTGAACCCAATCAGGGGCATTGAAGATTGCCCGAAGATCGGCGGCCACCTCAGCTCGCAGTTGTTTACAAGGAACATGCTGACCAGCATCCTGTTGCTCACAGCCGTACTGCACAAATGCGCTGTTATCGCTGCTACTCTTTGTGTCGAGAAACCCTGCACATACATCTCGACCCAAAGCCAGGGTCAAGGCTCCTTTGCTCCGGAGTCCTTTCTCCAGAACGTCTGGATAAAAGCGCCCTTGCTGAACCTGGCATATCTGGCACTGGATCTCGCCCATCCTACTCTAAACATTCTTAGGTTTGTAACAACTAGTGTAATCTGGTCGTTCCGGAAATCGTTCATAATGCCTTGCCCCCAGATATTGCTCGCGCTCAAGGCACATGGCTGCATTGCTCAACATCCGAATTGGTTCAGGTAAGGTCTCCAGACCATTTGTAGAGATCTGTTCCAAAATTTCTTTTGGTCGCAAGGCCTGCCAACGACCATGTAAAATTTGGCTGATAGGTCAAGGTTTTCTCCTTTCGGTTTTGTCAAATAAAAGGATAACTGACCTACCTCTTTCTTGAATTTACAGAAACAATATTACACTAACAAAAATTTCCGATTTCATTTTTTGTGAACACCAAAGAGTGATTTGCCTGATAAATTGCGTTTGATTTATTCTGATTGTTCGAGTATCAAAAGGTCAAAACCACTATTTCTAAGAAATCGTTCCTAAAATGTGAAATTTACTCGTTAGCACAAGAATTGTTTTTCTGTTTTGAACTAATTCCTTGCTTTTCAATTTCAATGCGGCGAGTATTCTCATCCGAACTAAATGAAATATATTTAATATTTTTTCCCTACCAGGTGACGTAAGGCCCGTCGCCGCGCAGCAGGTCCATCAGGCGGTCACCCACCGGCGAGCCGGCCCGGTCTGCCAGCAGCGCGATGACGTCATCTTCGGTGACGATCTCCTCGGGGTCAGTGGCGGTGATGTCGATCCTGGCCCCCACGTTATGCAGCAGCCGGCGCAGGGTGGCTTCGTCCAATGCCAATGTGTGCGCCAGGAATGCCATGGAATAGGTTTTGGGGTGGGCCTCGATGACCGCCTGCAAAAAATTATTGATTCGTTTGAGGTAATCCGAGATCTCAGCAAGATCAAATGTGGTCCATTCAATCAATTCCTGGATGGCAGCCATGAGCAGTTCGGCGCCCTGCTGGATTTCGGGGATGATCTCATGCGGGTCGCGCCCGTGGTTTTCTTCAGGAGTGGTGTTTGGATGGTGTGGGTCGGCGGCATGCATAATTTTACTTTCCGGGCTGGATTTTGATTGTGACCTCATCACAGGCACAGCGCATCCCCTCAATCATTTAACAGCCACTCAGGGTGGTCCAGCCGTGCCTGAGCCAGGATGGCGTAACCTGCGATCTTGAGCCAGGGGATAGGCTTCTCAAATTGGTCGAACAAGCTGAAATAATCGTCAAAGCGTTCGCGGATATGCGTTTCCAACCCCTCCGTGTAGTCCATCAGCCAGGTGTCGCCGTAGCGGTTTTGGTCCAGCGCCATTTGGGCCAGCATTTTGGGGATAAATTCTTCCTGGAAGTAACGCAGTAACACGGGCTCTGTGGGGACGATGGCATCCTGTTCGGTCTCAGTTTTCAAGCGCTGTGTGAAGTCCTCTATGGTCAGTTCAGGGGGGACTTTATCCAAATCGACGTTGTAGCATTGGCCCCGGGCGTCTGTAAACACCAGGGTCAGGCTGCAGCCATCTTTGGGCGGTTCAATCTGCGCCAGGGTCACGACGGCCTGTTCTGCGTCGCCCAGTTGGGCGCCTACGGACAGGTTAGAAAGCACGTCTCGGGCGCTGTTTGGCTTTGGCTGGCTTTGATTGTATTGCATGATGGCTTGGGCCAGATCTTCAAGAAAGGCTGAAAAATCAATATGCTTCAGGTGGTTCAGGTTGATCAACCAATGCTTATTGTTGCGGTCTTTGATCTCTATCTGGGATGGATATTTGTGGATGACCTCGGCAATCGGTTCGCCGGCATGGGTTAACTGGTAGCCAATTTCAGCATGTACCAGGAC
>JAAYKH010000078.1 GCA_012522475.1 Chloroflexota bacterium
CTGCGGCCCCAGGCTTTTTTAATCGTCATGGAATCCAAGAAATGTTTAACCCGCACACCCTCCGGGTCGTTAACCGCCGTCAGGTTAACTTGCTGGTTCCATTCTAAGAGCTCTTTTTCAAAGAGCTCCAGCTGGGTGATTTTATCCCGGGAGAGTTCAATCCCCAGCACGGTTTTAGCCTGATCGACAAGTTTGTGCATGCTGAATTATTTATCCAATCCTGTCCATTTTTATATGTTTTTATCCCGGATGGGTTAATCAAGCGCTGCTTGATTAATAATAAAATTGAACGCTCTTATTTTATCCATACCCAAGCGGAAATACAAAACCCAATTAATTTTATCGTCAGGAAATTTCAGAAAGGTCATGTCAAGTCAGGTTGTTTTAAAGTACTCAAGCTGACAGGGCCCATAGGAGTGATGTTTAAGGATGCCTTCAGGCTGAAGTGGAGCCCGGCCGCAATTCAAGCGTGGTTTTGAGCAGCCTTTAACTGATTTGACGTTCTGTTGCCGATCCCTCGGGGTTAACATCGCCGGCATCGGTGTTTTTACGTGGTTTCCCAAAGAATTGCGAAATAAGTGTACCGGTCAGAATCAAACCCGCACCGATCAGGCCGCGCGGGGCCATGACCTCATTGAGCACCAGCCAACCGCCCAGGGCTGCAAAAACACCCTCCAGGCTCAGGATGATCACAACATGCGAGGGATTGGCCGTACGCTGGGCGGTGATCTGAAGGGTAAAGGCCACACCCACAGATAAGATAGAACCGTACAAAAGCGTCCACAAGCCTTCCTTAATCCCGCTCAGGGTGATTGGTTCAAAAATGACCGCCGCCACCAGGCCCAACAACCCGCAAACAGCCGCTTGAAAGAAGGCCAAGCGCAGCGGGCCCACCGGATTGGAATATTTGTCAATCAGGTGTACATGTACAGCCCAGACAAAAGCCCCGGCCAGAAGGACCAGATCATAGGTTGAGACCGCCCACCCCTCCCCGACTGACAGCAGGTATAACCCCACCACCGCCAGCAGTGCGCCGGCCCAATGAGCAGTGTGCGTGCGCACGCCCCAAAGGAGCGCCAGCAAGGGCACCAGGGTCACATACAGCCCGGTAATAAAGCCGCCCTTGCCGGCGGTAGTGCCAACCAGTCCCACCTGTTGGAGTGCTGCACCCAGGAACAGGGCCAAGCCTGTCAACCCGATCGGTACCCAATAAGCCTTCAGGCGAAATTCTGTTGGATCAAGGTTCTTCCTGCGCTGCCAGATTAAAAAGGGCACCAAAGAAAGCGCACCCAGGCTAAACCGTATTCCAGTAAAGGTAAACGGCCCCATATGAGACATACCGACCCGCTGGGCAACAAAGGCAAAGCCCCAAATGAAGGCCGTTAGGAATAATAAAAGGTCAACTTTCACTCGACGCCTAGTTTTTCTAAGTTGAATGTTTGCGGATGTGCCAGATCACCTTACCCCACACCCGCTCTAATGGAACCTGCCCAAAGTTGCGGCTATCCGAACTGGTGATTTGCGTACCACGCACAATAAAAGATTGACCGCCTTCCAGCACCTGTTGCACACGTTTGAGCAGTGTACCGTAACCCGGTTGCTGGAAGACGATCACATCGCCAGGTTTGATCTTTCTACCCAAGGTATTTATACTGGCCGCCAGAACGTAATCGCCCTCGTGGAAATCAGGCCAAAGGCTCGAACCGCGCACCCTGAGCAGACGAACCATATCGATTACAGAAGCGGCACGACCATTTCATCAGTAACCGGGAAGGGCGCCGGGACGCGTTTGGTCTTCTTGTCTTTAATCTGCCAGAAAATTTCTGCAAACTCATTAACCGCATCCAACAAAGCAACCCCGCTCTCCCTATCAACGGTCTGGCGGGCTTTGGAGCCAAGCTGCATGATCTTGTGTACCAAACCGGGCAGTTGTGGGTAGGATTCAACGTGCTGATCTTTGATGAAATCGCCCCAGATAACCCGAATCTCGTGCTTGGTTAATTCTGCATGTTCTTCTTTAACCGCCACATAGCGGGCCATGCTATTCAAATATTCTGCGTCAAGGTCTTTGCCGTGTGCTTCAACTAGGTCGTTGATCAAATCCACCATGCGGATCACCGTCAGCGCACCGATCAAAGCGAGATGGGGATCATAAATCCCACAAGGGATATCACAATGGGCATCTACAACCTCAATATGCTGGTCAATTTTTTGTGTTATTTTACGTAACATTTTTCACCTCCAGTTGTGTATTGTAAATTTTAGATATTGCTGGTTGAAATGATTATCTTTTTTATAACATACTTTTGCAAATTGCGTTAAATAAAGCTCGTTTAACAGAGCTGCAGCCCCATTTCAAGCGGCGCACAGCGGTCCGCCAATATATTTATTGTTGTTCTCACTCCCTGGTGCGCTTTTTATACGCGTCGATCACCGCTGCCAGAGCGGCGATGTCATCCAGTTTCGCTGCTAATTTTGAAAGGGCCAAACGGGGCAATAAACGAGCATCGGCGCCGCCATGGCGCAGAACCGCATCGCGCAAGGGGCTGAGAAAATTCTCGCCTAACAGGTCCGCAGGATGGCCGAAAATGACCAGCTCCGGGTCAAGCGTGAAGATCAGCCACAGCAAAGCCTTTCCCAGGTGGTCTGCGGTCTCAGCAAGGACCTGCCGGGCTTCGTCTTGGCCGTCATTAACTGCCCGGACGAACGCATAGGGTAGTGGTGGTGTCGACCAAATTGCGGGGAAACGCAAATGGGCTAATTCTGCCATCCCTAAACCGCTGGCAAAACCGGTCAGCGACCCCGGAGAGCCCAACCCGGCCGGTCCTGTTGACATCATGCGCATAAACCCAATTTCACCCGCTGCATCGTTGGCGCCGTGATAAATTCGTCCATTTTTAATAATGCCGGCGGCAACCACAGGTTCCAGGTCTAAAAAGATTTGGTCTTGCACACTTGCGCCGGCCCCGAAATACATCTCTGCCAGTGCGCTGGCATTACTGCGCTGTTCGATGAACACCGGCAGGTTATAGCGTACGCTCAGCCGGCCTTTAAGCGGCGCCTCATCCCACTTGGGTAAATCCGGCGGGGCCATAACAATCCCCCGGTTGAGATCGACCGGGCCGCTAACCGCCAATGAAATCACCTCCGGGCTGCTTAAACCCTGGGCACGACAGACCTTTAGTAATTTATCAGCATGATCGCAAAGGCTATCGAACGCTTCTGGAAAGGATTGCCCGGACAGCCCTTCCATTTGCGCCCGCTCGTAAATTAATCCATTGAGATCTCCATAAACAGCAATCGTTTTTTGTCCGCTAATATTCATCCCCAGAATTTTCGTAGCTGTGCCCATGTCACCCTGGGTATTAAGTGGTCGTGAAACCATATTTCTCTGTTAACTCCTCATAAAATCTTCGCTGCAATCATTATAAGCGATCCAGCATGATGTTGGTTTGGCCAGAACGGTGGCAGTGCCTATGTGGATCTTTAGTGCGCCTACAATTTTAACCTTAGGATTTTGCTAATATTTACATTTTCACCAAATTCAACGTTTTACTAAATTGACAATAATCTTTAATATCCTATATGAAAAAAAAACTTTCCCTATCTTTACTACCGGTATCGCTACCGAAAGGGAAGTTAATCTCACCATGTTTGTGCAGCATACAACATCCAGTATAGCCAGCTATTTATAACAACTTATCATGCTGTAACTCTCACGATTTACTACGTCAACCCCCATCTCCCACGGACTGCTCCAGTTGGTATAATGGGGGGGAGATGTTAACACCCGTATACGACCACCTTACCACCATACACAGGGGGTTTTAGCATTGACCACCCTGAACCTGCGCTTGGCGACCCTGAATATCGGCGGCGGTGAAAAGACCTTTGACGAATTCACCCATTCAACCCAACAATCGCGCCAGGAGGCGCTGGAGTTACTGGTAAAGCATATCAACGCCGACATTTTGTGCTTGCAGGAGGTCACCCAGTACATGGATGCCGACGGGCTGACCCACAGTTTGATGAACGTGTTCGAAAAAGCAGGGGACTACCCCCACGCGTTCTTCGGGAAAATCATCTCGATGGAAACCCATATGCAGGTTAAAAAAGAGGTGATGGTCAAGGGGATTTTCTCGGATTGGTGGAACTGGTCGATGGGCAACGCCCTCCACTCCCGGTTCCCCTTTGCTCGCCTAGCCGACCCAGCCCGGACAGGCATGCCGCGTAACATCCCTTTATTTCAGCCGCTGGCCTATGAAGGCAATCGGGACACCGACCCCCGTTACGCCCTGCTAACGCGTTTAAAAGAAGCGCCCTACCCCTTTATTGTCAACCTGCACCTGACCACTCTGGTGGGTGAGCGTCCGCCGGACTTGGTGCCCTTCAAAAAAGAAAAAGCCCAGCTGATGCGTTTTCAACAGATCAGCCGGTTGTTGGACTTGATTCGGACCTATATTTTAGAACAAAACCAGCCCCTGATTGTGGCAGGTGATTTCAACGCCACTGAAGATGAATCGGGACTTCGACATTTACTGAGTGACGATCCTGGATTTGTACGCCTGCGTCCTGAAAATGACGGTCCCACGCATCCCGACCTACCGCGCGCGGTGGATCATATCTTTTTTTACCCGCGGACGCGCCTGGTGGACTATGCCTGCCGAATTGAAGCCGGCGAGCTCAGCCGCCGAGCGTCCGATCACCTCCCGGTGGTGGCCGAGCTGCAGATCAGGTAAACCAATCGACTGTTGATCATCTGCTAACCTGTGATAGGATATACGGCAGCGCAGAAATAAGCAGGTTTTGAAGAATCGGAGAACACGAGCATGACAGCAACACAGCAAAGGAAGTATTTCGGCACTGATGGCATCCGCGGACACGTCGGTCGCGACCCGCTGGTGCCCGAATTCCTTACACGTCTGGGTTATGCAGCCGGGA
>JAAYKH010000079.1 GCA_012522475.1 Chloroflexota bacterium
GGACAGGAGATCTCAGCTTGGGTTGTTCGACCGTTTAGTTATGTCTATGGTTTGCGAGATTGGTACGAAGAAATGGAATTAATGCCAGGCAGCGTCATTAAAATCAAGCCAGGCAAAGAGCAAGGCGAAGTTCTGATACAACCCGAAAAGAAGCGCGCCAGCCGAGAATGGATACGAACTTTGCTGATTGGGGCAGACGGCGGGATTGTCTTCGCAATGCTAAAACAAACCATTGCAGCAAATTTCAATGAACGTATGGCCATTGCTGTTCCATCAATAGATGTTCTGGATGAGCTGTGGAAAAAACGCGCTAAAAACCCCCGCTCGCTTATAAATGATGTCACCAATATCATGCGGGAATTGGCCAAATTGAATCCACAAGGCCAGGTACACAGCATTGAGTTGTATGCTGGGATTAATTGCATTCGTCGATGCCCGCCAGGCTTGTTGTTCAGGACCCTGGCCTCAAATCCTGAGTTCAGCGCAGTTGGCCATCTTTATTACCGCTTGAGCGAGCATTCACAAAACTGAGGAAGACCATGGTTCCGAAAAGCAGGAGCATCATCAAACCCAAACTTAATTCACCATTTAACATCGATTTTAATTGGTGGAAACAACATGATCGTGATTGGCGCGTGTATTTACGCAGTTTCCTATGCGAAGAACATCAACGTGTATTCGAAGCCCTGGGAAGTGACGAAGTGATTGACTGGGTTGATCCAAAAACTGCAGAAATAAAACAGGTTGATGGCCTGCAGCATATTTTGATTACCCATTGTGCCAAACAAGAAGGTTTTTTCAGTCGGAACATGGCTTTGGTTGATTCAGTTTTCAGGGTGTTTTTATCGAATGGCAACAAACCCCTTACGCCTCAGGAATTAGGTGAAATGCTCAACAGACCACCTGAGACCATTCTAAAAACCTTCTCGGGCCTGCGAGTTTATAAAGGCATTCGACCTGTATCGGGTTCATGAAGGTGTTATAATTCGCTACCCAATATACGCCCCTGTAGCTCAAATGGACAGAGCACTGGACTTCTAATCCAGGGGTTACAGGTTCGAGTCCTGTCAGGGGCGCTCTCAAATCCCACAAGGTTTAAAATTGAGGCAATCGCTCTTTTTGCAACCTGTTCTGCATTCTTCAAATCCTCATTACGAAAAACTTGTCATAGCTTGCGTATCATTTTCATCTTCTTCTCGTCATAGGGTCTGTACCGCACATTAAAGTCCATTTTCGTGTCTTTATTTACAATTCTTTTATGGTGGGAGAAGGTTTCAAAGCTGGCTTTACCATGATAGCGTCCCATACCGCTTTCGCCGACGCCGCCAAAGGGTAAATAAGGCGAGGAAACATGGAGTATACAATCATTGATACAGCCGCCGCCAAAGGATACCGTTTTTTCGACTCGCTGCCAGACTGCTTTGTCGGAGGAGAACAAATACAGCGCCAGCGGCTTTGGTCTGCGCCGGATTTCGTCAATAGCATCGTCAAACCGTTCATATTCGATAAGCGGCAATATGGGCCCGAAGATTTCCTCCTGCATCACAGGCGCATCAAAGCAGACATCATCAAGGACGGTGGGTTCTATGGAGAGCCGGTCAGGGAATATCTCTCCGCCCATGACAATACTCTCGCCCTGCATCAAGCCGCACAGCCGCTCAAAATGCTTTTCGTTGACAATGCGCGGATAGTCAATGACAGTGCCGCTACCATCCTTGGGATAGCAATGGGCAATATAATGCCGCAGCTTTTCGATAAGCTCGGCTTTTTTGCTTTTGTGTACCAAGACATAATCTGGTGCAACGCAGGTTTGGCCGGCATTCATATATTTTCCAAATACTAAGCGCTTGGCTGCAAGGTCAATATCAGCTGTTTCATCGACAATAGCCGGGCTTTTGCCGCCCAATTCCAATGTTACAGGGCATAGATGCTTTGATGCTGCCGCCATAACAACACGCCCCACATCCGTGCTGCCAGTGAAGAAAATATAGTCAAACTTTTGCTCCAGCAGCTCGGTGTTTTCCTTGCGACTTCCGAGCACTACAGCGCAATACTTATGGTCAAAGCAACGTTTTATCAGCTTTTCTAAAACGCTTGCAACAATCGGTGCGTAGGCCGAGGGTTTTATCACGGTGCAGTTGCCTGCCGCAATCGCACCTACAAGGGGTGAGATACTCAGCATAAAGGGATAATTCCACGGCGACATGATAAGCGCCACACCAAACGGCTCAGGAACAGCGTAGCATTTTGCGGGAAAGAGCATGAGCGGTGTTTTGGCCTTTACCTTTTTCATCCATTTAGAGAGATTTCTTATTGCATGCTTAATTTCGCCCTGTGCCGTACCGATTTCGGTCATAAATCCTTCAATTTCGGATTTATTGAGGTCAGCCGTCAAAGCCCCAACAATTTCGGACTCCATCTCAGTGATGGCGGCCGATAGCTTTTGCAGTGCTGTAAGCCGAAAGGAATAGTCCAGCGTTGCACCTTTCATAAAATACTCTCGTTGCTCATTTACAAGCGCGGATATGTCCATAGGTCGAGGTCTCCTTTCGATGATATGTTTGCAGCGACTTCATGGTGTGTATGCAATCTCTGGCAAGTCGCGCTCATTCATTGTTTCAAATTATCGGCGCAACCTTCTCAATAGCAATCTAACAATTAAATCATACGATATGCTGTCGTATAATAAAAATTATACACAATTCCCTATGTACTGCGCGACTTGGTTCTGTGTTTTTCCTTTTACACAATCCCGTAAATATTCTTACTGGTTTTCTCGACTTCGGTGACCGTCTTTTTGAGTGAGAGGTACTCACCATTGAGCCGTTGCTTTCCCGCCAGCAGCTTGCCGCACTCGGCTTTCCATACTTTGAGGGCAGGTTAGCCCTACTGTCCATCATGCCGTTCAGGTAGCGTTCGGCGGTTTCAAAAAGGCGCAACTCACAGCGGAAAATCTAATTAGCGGGTGTATGGGTGTTTCAGGTTTCATTTACATCGCTTCCCGATATTGTTTGAACCCTGTTAAAGACAATTTGTCCCGATTACAGTGTTTATGATGTTAATAAGGATGAACCATAAGTGATCGTTGAACTTACAAATTAAAGCCCAATAAGATGCTGTTCTTGCAGTACCGCAATACACCACTTTTAAAATTCAATTTCCTTCTTAATCGAGAAATTGGTATAATTTGCACATCATTTCTACTTAGATAAGGTAACTCTCATGAAATTAATTCTACGTTGGCTGATCACTGCAGGGTCGTTATACGTCGCCTATTTAATTCTCCCGGGTATCACTGTTGAGGGCAATGGATATATTGTTTATTCAGTTATGGCGCTGGTTCTGGGGTTGGTGAATGCATTAATTCGTCCGATACTGAAGTTCTTGTCCTGCGGTTTTATCATCGTCACGTTAGGCTTGTTTGTGTTTGTCATCAACGCCGCCACCTTCATGCTCTCTTCGAACATCTCTCAGAGCTTGGGCGCCGGTTATTCGGTTGACGGCTTTGGTACCGCACTGCTAGGCTCAGTGATTGTCAGTATCGTCTCTATGGTGTTATCATCGATCTTAATTGATGAAGACAAAAGCTCATCAAGATAAGCATCAGCACGCACAACAGCCATAGCAATCATTTACCAAAATTCAAACTTGCATTGCCAATCGATGTCGAGTATACTTTCGTGCCGTGTTGGTATTGTAAATCAACACAAATCAAAATTTAATTAATCTACGGGTTCCTTCCGTTACACAGTCACCAACGGTGGTCAAGTGTAGCAGACCCATGGAAAGGAGATTCCAAATGCGACAATACGAATTAATATTGATCATTCAACCTGATCTGGATGAAGAAATCAATGCTGGTGTAATCGAGCGTGTAAAAAGCATGATCACGGAGAGTGGCGGAGAAATTATCAAAACCGATCTCTGGGGTTCAAGGCAGCTTGCTTATGAAATTCAAGATTTTCGTGAAGGATTCTATGTCTATATGGAGGTTTCACTTAACCCCACCTATGGCACAGAATTAAAGCAAAATCTGCGCTATATTGAACCCATCATTCGCTCTATGCTCACGAAAAAAGACGATTAAATCAGCATCTGCATCTTTTGACGCTGAACAATCAGCTTGTCTTTATAAAAACGATGGAATAGAAAAGGTTTAAATTTGTCTTTTTCTGATTATTTACCCTAAAACAGGAGTTTATTATGTCAAACTATCAAGGTGGTCGCTATTATTCCCGGGCAAAGATATGCCAATTCTGCGCGAACAAAGAAATAGAGATCAATTATAAAAATGCAGAGGTACTCAAACATTACATCGACGAAACCGGTAAAATCCGACCTCGTCGTCAAACGGGCACCTGTGCTAAACATCAGCGTGTTGTTGCAAAAGCAGTTAAAAACGCCAGGCACATTGCATTACTTCCTTACGTCAGCGAATAATTCGGCAATCTCCATGTAGATAAGGTAGGTCTTACCTATGGCAAAACCAAAACCACCAAAAAGAATCATTAAAAAACACCTGGCACGTGAGCAACGAGAAGCAAAGCAAAAACGAATTATCCTGATTGTTTCCATTGCAATCGGGGTGACTATTCTTGGATTGGCCATCTTTGGTGTTATTGATCAAGCCTTCATTCGGCCAAAGACTCCGGTGGCTCGTGTCGGTGATACGAAAATCACCGTTGGTGAATTTAAACCTTTTGTTCAATATTCGCGGGTGCAAATGCTAAATCAGGCATACCAGTATTACACCTTTAACCAGCAATTTGGTGATTTTGGAGGCAACTTCCTGGATATAGCCCGCTCGATAGTGATGGAGCTATCTCAACCAGTGATCTTCGGGCGAACTATTTTGGACGAAATGATTGATAATATCATCATCAAAGAAGAAGCTGCAAAAAGAGGGCTTACCGTCAGCGAAGCTGAAATCGATGCAGCTGTTCAAGCAGTTTTCAGTTTCTTTCCAGATGGAACGCCCACGCCAACGAAAACGGCCATGATCCAGCCGACTCCAACCTATTCAGACGAGCAGCTGGCATTGATCAGCACACTGACTTCCTCCGTTGAAGAATCAGAAGTATTTAACGGAGAAGATGAACCATTGTCGAACCTGGACGTTGTGGAAGATACAGATGCTGACGAAGCCATGCTCGACGCAGATGAGGACACCGCAGCGATTGAAGCACTGATCGAACCTGTCGATAGCACTCCGGAAGCAACGCCAACCATTACACTCACACCCACCCCTTACTCAACTAAAATTTATGGTCAAAATATCAAGGAATTCGAGAAGCTTTACAAAATCTATAATTTTGATGTGAATAGCCTTCGAGAGATTTTCAGAGTGCAATTATTGCGTGAAAAATTAATCGATTCGATCGAATTAAATGTTGAGACAACAAAAACCGAGGTGTGGGCACGACATATCCTTGTGTCAAGTGAAGATTTTGATTTGGCCGTGGAAATTTTGTCTCGTTTAGAAGGTGGTGAAAATTTCTTCGACCTGGCTGCTCTTTATTCACTTGATGAAAGCAACAAAGATCTGGGCGGCGACTTGGGTTGGTTTGATGACAGTACCATGGTGCCCGAGTTTACCGAAGCAGTTTTCAGTTTGAGTGAAGGAGAAATCAGCCAACCCGTAGAAACTGCCTTCGGTTACCATATCATACAGTTGATTGGACAGCGAGAAAGTCAGGTAACGCCCAGCCAGGTAACGCAACAAAGGCAACAGGCCTTTACAACATGGCTCGCTGAACAGCGCAGCCTGCGCGATGATATTGTAATTTATGACGATTGGGATCAGCATGTCCCAGTCACGCCCGAGGTACCGCCACAATTCATTCAGGAACTGTATCAGTAATCAACTTCAAGATGAACTTTTTTAAAAATACTTGAGATTAAAGCAATTAAAAAGAGGTGCAGTTTTTATGACAAAGTTCAGTATTGAAGAGAAGCGAAAAGCAGTTGAAAGGGTCAATGAAGGGTTTAGCATAAAGCAAGTAGCCAGAGAAACTGGAATAAGCGAGCAGGTCATTCGAAA
>JAAYKH010000080.1 GCA_012522475.1 Chloroflexota bacterium
GATTTTGTCAGATATTCGAGAAGCCTATTCCGGGGAAATTTTTTGGGCTACCCACGTCAATTTAGAATCTGATCCGTTGCCAGATTTTGTTGACGAATTTGATGGACTTTATATCAGTGTTGACAGCCCTATTGGACATGCCGACGAGACAACTTTTAATACGATACAATCGGGGTTTACCGATGTCATCGATAGCCAAATTTATGAAGCGTATCGCGCCCATCAACTTCCGATAACAGTAGCGATTGCCTATCCATCCGTCGCGGCGGCATCTAGCGGTTGCGCGCTAACCGGCCCTTCCTGCTACAACGATGGTGTCTTTCGCCAAGAGACAATCGCAGAGCATGTGGTTGATTTAGAAGAACAGGCGGTAATCTATAATGCAATCTTACCGATTTTAGCCAGCCGAGAATGGATAACTGGAATCTCAATCCGTGGTTACGAACCTACTGCGATGATCCAAGACGGTACGTCTTCTATCGCTGGCAAACCCGCCTTCGACGTTATCCAATATTGGTTTACCAATTTAAAACCATAATCTATTGTATACTTTAACCTATTCCACACCATGGTGAAAGGGCCTCTTGTAAAATGTTAAATACGCTCACTCAATGGCTTGAAAAGCTTGGCATTGTGCACCAAGGAGAGATTTTTCTTAATCCCGATAAGGCGCAGTTGGTCACGCATGCCATTCTCAACCGAGAGGGACAATTAACGTCTGATGGCGCGCTGGCTGTGGTCACCACCCCTTACACCGGTCGATCACCCAACGATAAATACATCGTTGATGATAAACGTGTTGCCGATTTATGGTGGGGCGATGTTAACCGACCCGTCTCAAGGGAACAGTTTGACAATCTACAAGCGAGGATTACAGCGTATCTTTCTAATCGCAATCTGTACATCATCGATGCCTTCGTTGGTGCCGATCCGGATTATCGATTGAGCATCCGCGTCGTCACTGAATTTGCCTGGCAGGCGCTGGCCGCACAGAGTTTGTTTATCTATACCGGTGAAACACATCCTAATGACCCGGATATTACTGTCATAGCAGCACCTGATTTTTCCACACATCCTGAGATTGATGGGGTTCGTTCGAACGCGGCCATCCTGCTTGATGTCAAAGAGAAGGTTGTGTTAATTGCCGCCTCTAAATATGTGGGTGAGATAAAAAAATCAGCATTCACATTGATGAATGCCTATTTGCCGCCGTTGGGTGTTTTGCCGATGCACTGTTCAGCAAACATTGGTGACCAGGGTGACGTAGCGCTTTACTTCGGACTCTCTGGCACCGGTAAAACAACCTTGTCTTCAACAGCTGATCGAAAACTGATCGGGGATGACGAACATGGCTGGACAAATAATGGCATCTTCAATTTTGAAGGGGGCTGTTATGCTAAGACGATCCGATTAAAACCTGAATTGGAACCCGTAATCTGGCAAGCCGTCCATCAATTCGGTACTGTCCTCGAAAATGTTGTGATTTCGCCAGAAACGCAAGTTGTGGATTTCGATTCTGCACAGATCACAGAAAACACACGTGCTGCTTACCCACTCACCCGGGTGGATAATATTATACCGGAAGCCGTCTCAGGGCACCCTTCTAATATTTTTTTCCTAACCGCGGATGCGTTCGGGGTTATGCCGCCGATTGCAAAACTACACGAAGGCCAGATTCTTTATTATTTCCTTTCTGGCTATACTTCAAAAGTTGCTGGCACCGAACGAGGTTTAGGACAGAAACCACAAGCGACCTTCTCAACCGGTTTTGCGGAGCCGTTTTTACCCCTCACGCCGGATGTTTATGCCAACTTGGTTAAGGAGAAAATTGCCAAACACGGCACAAATACATGGTTGGTCAATACCGGGTGGACTGGCGGCGATTTCAACACCGGCTATCGTATGCCCCTGCGTTATACACGGCACATGATCAACTGGATTTTATCTGGAGCGCATCAAAGTTCAACTTATCATCAAGATCCCTTCTTTAACCTTTCCGTCCCTGATCAAATCGATGGCATTCCAGAAGAGCTGTTATATCCGCAAAGAACCTGGAAAGACCAAAAAGAATTCGAACAAGTGGCCAAGGACCTCAGGCTTGCATTCGAGGAAAATTTTAAAAAGTTTGAATCGTTCTTAACCATCGATCATTAGACAGGCTAGAGTTTAGAAAAATAATTTTATTGACCATCAAAAATCCCAAGTTAAATATGTTGACCTTAGAGGAGAAATGAATGGAAAAGTTCATCATTAATGGCGGAGTTCCATTAAACGGTGAGTTAATCCCTGCAGGCAATAAAAACGCTGCCTTGCCATTGTTGGCGGCAACTTTGTTAACCGCAGAACCGGTGACTCTTCACAACGTCCCCAATATCCTTGATGTTAAAGCCATGCTTCAGCTCTTACAAAGCTTAAACGTGAAAATAGAACAAATTAATCAAACGTCTTACCGTTTTGACGCCAGTGATATTCGGCCTGCAAATTTAGATCCCAATTTATGCCGGCAAATTCGAGCGTCGATTTTATTGGCTGGTCCGCTCATTAGCCGGGTCGGCGAGCTTTTCCTGCCCCCACCTGGCGGTGACATCATCGGACGTCGAAGAGTGGATACACACTGCCTTGCTTTTTCTCGATTGGGTGTAAAAACCAATTATGTTGACCATTTCTTTCATTTCGAGGCAAATTCTCTTTCAGGGGCAGACATTTTAATGGATGAGGCCTCGGTGACAGCAACTGAAAACGCGATCATGGCCAGTGTTTTCGCCGAAGGGGAAACAACCATCAGGAATGCCGCCAGTGAGCCCCATATCCAGGAGTTGTGCCATTTCTTAAATCAACTTGGCGCCAACATCAGCAACATCGGTTCAAATACATTAAAAATTCATGGGGTCAAAGAACTTAAGGGCGGTGAGTTTACTATCGGGCCGGATTATCTTGAGGTGGTCAGCTTTATTGGCGCTGCCTTGGTCACAGGCGGGTCAATTCACATACGCAACGCGGGCGTCAAATACCTGGATATGATCCAACTCGTTATGAATCGCCTGGGCGTTGATTGGGAAACCCATGGGGATGACATTTTTGTCCCACAAAATCAGAAATTGACCATCGAACCAGACCTGGGCAATGCCATTCCTGAAATATCTGTTATGCCCTGGCCCGCTTTTCCCACAGACCTGATGAGCATATCGATTGTGATTGCAACGCAGTCAAAGGGCAGCATCTTATTTCATGATTGGATGTACCCCTCTCGAATGTTCTTTACAGATAAATTGGTAAGCATGGGCGCCCAAATCGTGTTGTGTGACCCGCATCGCTGTATCGTTCAAGGCCCTACGCAACTTACTGGCGAGCAGCTGGAGAGCCCGGATATCCGAGCAGGCATGGCGTTAGTCCTTGCTGCACTTTCTGCCAAAGGTCAGAGCGTCATTCGCAACATTGCACAAATTGATAGGGGCTATCAGGATGTGGATTTAAAACTTAAACAACTGGGCGCTGATATCGAGCGGTTAAAAGATTAATAAATTAAAAAGGCGTTGAAATGAACTGCACCCCAAAAGTTGGACAATAAATCCAACCGAGGAGGTGCAGTTTTTATGACAAAGTTCAGTATTGAAGAGAAGCGAAAAGCAGTTGAAAGGGTCAATGAAGGGTTTAGCATAAAGCAAGTAGCCAGAGAAACTGGAATAAGCGAGCAGGTCATTCGAAA
>JAAYKH010000081.1 GCA_012522475.1 Chloroflexota bacterium
AAACATAAAGGGTCGGTTTTTGAAGGCAGCTTTAAGTGAATTCCAGAACGATGGCAGTTCTTCGGTCTGGTATTCTTCCTTTTCTTTAGTACCAAAGAAAACACCAAAATAAGGCACAGCAGCAATTACACCAGCTACCATCGCCATAATCAACACGTTGCGCGTGGTCGCCTGAGTCCAATCGTTGCCCACAATCAACAGGGGTAAGATGTAGGCTGTTAGGCTGCCAATAATGTTGAACATCATCCTGAAACTGGTCAGTTTGGTGCGCTCATCATAATCGGAAGTCAGCTCCGGTGTCAGCGCAAAATAGGGCATATAAACAACAGTTGCCAGGCCTTCATAAATAATATAAGCCAATGAATAATAGATAACCAATCCAGTCGGGCCAAAGTTCGGGCTCAGCCACAACAACAGAAAGGAAAGGCCGAAAGGAATAGCGCCAAACAGTAAGAAGGGGCGTCTGCGCCCCCACCGGGTACGGGTGCGGTCTGAGATATAGCCGATCAGCAAATCATTCACAAAATCCCAACTGCGCCCAACAAACAAAATAATAGCTACCAAACCTGGTGCCAAACCAACCACCGTCACCATGAAAACTGAAAAAAAGGCTGTAATGATTGAATTATTCAGACTGAAACCAAAATCCCCCATGCCATAAAGGATATTTGTTATAAAGGGAAGTTTTTCTTTTTTCTCCATGGTGCAGCTCCTGTTCTAAACAACGTATTTCATTTAATTATAATTAACCCAGAGAAGGCCCTTTCGTTATGCTTTTTACATAAAATAAGTAAAGCGCAACAGTTGCTTCAGGCCGTAAGGCTGCCATACTGACCTGACATCGCAGAGTACCATCTTGCTGGGTGTGGTTCTCGACTTTACTCTTCTTCCAACAAGGCTCTTAGCATTACAAAGTCAACCCGAGAAGTGGAATCAATGCTTATGGGTGTAACCGAGACCTTCTTATCGATGGCAATTGCATAAATATCGCCATCCTGTTCTAATTTTTCAGGGTCAAATTGAACATAATATTTAAGCGGTCCGGGTTCGGTAAATGATTTGCGTTGGGTCATTTTTACAGAGTAATATTTTCTGCGGGATTGACGGGTGATCTCCCAGGGCGTATCCAGTTTGGCGCCTATCGGCACATCTATTTTAAGGATGTCAACATCAAAAGGAAGTGGCTTTTCCAGCATTGCCCGAGCGAACTTGTTCGTAAAGTAAGCTGCCACGCTGAAATCAACATCCGTTGAAAATGAACGGTGATTCTCCACCTTCGTTTGCATCGAAACCGCAATTGAAGGAATCTCCATTGCCGCGGCTTCCAAAGCTGCACCAACAGTCCCGGAAGCAGTGATGGATGCGCCAACGTTTTCTCCATAATTGATGCCAGAAACAAGTAGGTCAGGCTCGCATTGCATAACGTCCAAAATCCCATGCACCACCGCTTGGGCCGGCGAGCCATCAACAGCGTACACAGTCCAATCACGCCCGTTGATATTCAGCGGCATCGTCTCAATAATTCCAGTCGAACTGGCTGGAAAGCTTTGCCCACTGGTAGTCTGTTGATATAAAGGAGCGACAACATGAACAAACCCTAGCGGATCCAGCGCTTCTGCAGCAGCCCAAAGGCCTGGCGAGTGGATACTATCATCATTGGTTAATAAAATCTGCTTTGTTTTATTGTTCATTGGTATTTTTTATCCTTTCTCCTGTCGTCAGGCATAAGATTATCATAAAAAGCTGTTTTGATCTCGTATAACACAACCTACACGGTGTAAATCTTCCGTGAAAGAAAAGAATACCCTACTTCCCCACACACTGCGCTGCAAAGGATTTAATCTGCTCAACCATGGCCATCAGTCCATTGGTGCGCTGCGAAGAAAGATGCTGATTGAGCCCAATCGCCTCAAAGAAATGCAGGTCTGCCTGACAAATCGCTTCTGCTGGTTGACCGGAAAAAACCTGCAGCAGTAAAGCCGCCAATCCTTTGACAATTAATGAGTCACTATCGGCCTGCAAAGACACAATTCCCTGACAGCAATCGCGATGCAACCATACCTGTGATTGGCAACCGCGCACAAGATTCTCGTCAGTGCGATAAGCTTCAGCCAGAGCCGGGCTCTTTTGCCCCAATTCAATCAAGTAAGTATAGCGTTCGTCCCATTCAGGCAAAAAAGAAAAGTCTTCGATAATTTGTGTTTGAATTTCTTGTATCGTTGACATAGATTTAACGGCCTAAGATTTTAAGCACCTGGCGAATGGATTCCACAAGCACATCGATATCCTCATGGTTGTTATATAAAGCCAGTGACGCTCTCACCGTGCCTTCGACACCTAAAGCCGTCATAATCGGTTGCGTACAGTGATGTCCGGTGCGGACTGCCACCCCGCGGGTATCTAAAAGTGTCCCCAGATCATAATGATGGACGCCCTCAATATTAAAAGGGATGATACTGGTATGCCGTTTAGCATTTCCATAGATTTTTAGCCCCTCAATTTCCAGCAGTTTTTTATGACCGTAAGCTAAAACAGCATCTTCGTGAGCCATGACCTCATCAAAATTCAGGGCATCCAAATAATCAATTGCAGCCGCCAGACCAATTGCTCCAACGATGTTGGGTGTACCGGCTTCAAATTTAAACGGCAGTTTGTTATAGGTGGTCTTTTCCACGGTCACCTGCTCGATCATCTCACCCCCGCCCTGGTAAGGCGGGATGGCATCCAACAGGGCTTCTTTACCGTAAAGGATCCCAATGCCAGTTGGTCCGTAGATCTTATGCCCGGAAAAGACATAAAAATCAGCATCAAGTGCCCTGACATCATGGTCAACGTGCTGTACTGCCTGGGCTGCATCAAGTAGAACAACCGCACCAGCAGCATGCGCCATTTGAATGATCCTTTGGGCGGGGTTGATCGTACCCAGAGCGTTTGATACATGGTTAAAGGCCACAAGGCGCGTGCGCTCATTAAGCAGGTTTTCAAAGATATCCAGACGTAGATCACCCTGCGTATCAAAAGGAACAACATGATATTTCACGCCGCGGCGTTCGCACATCATTTGCCAGGGAACGAAGTTTGAATGATGTTCCATCATTGTGAAAATTATTTCATCGCCAGGGTTAATGAACGCCTCGCCGAAAGCGTAAGCCACCAGGTTGATCGATTCCGTCGTTCCCCGAGTGAAAATGATTTCATGGGTGTGTTCCGCGTTGATATAACGCTGCACGGTTTTACGAGCAGCTTCATGCGCTTCGGTAGCCAGGTTTGAGAGGTGATGTGTACCGCGATGAATATTGCTATTATAGCGGGAGTAATAATCTACAATCGTATCAATAACTATTTGTGGCTTTTGAGTGGTTGCCGCGTTATCCAGGTATACGAGGGGTTTTCCATTCACCAGCGTGTGCAAAATCGGGAAATCAGCACGAATCTTTTGGATGTCGATGGTCATCTTATCCTTCTTAAATCATTTGTTCTACCAGACGATTTTACCGCACATAAGTCGCTAAGGGAACGCGGAAAACAACTGAACCACCCAATTCAAGAACAAGCGACAAATTCTGCCCAATAAAATAAGCCGTAGATCAGAGGTTAGAGCAGGTGTTTCTTGTGGGGAAAAGCCATCCATTGTCAGGCAATCGGTAAAGAAAAATATAACGTGCTTCCCATTTCCGCTTCGCTCTCCGCCCAAATCGACCCGCCGTGCGATTCAACCATGTGCCGCGCAATGGATAGCCCCAGACCAGTTCCGCCGCCAGAGCGTGCTCGGTCCGATTTGAAGAAACGTTCGAAAATACGGGCCAGGTCGCCTTTTGGAATGCCAACGCCAGTATCCTTCACAAAGAAAACAATAAGTTCCCGATCCTGATAGGCAGATAGTGTAATTCTGCCTCCGGGCGGCGTAGCCTTAGTAGCATTGTGGATCAGGTTGATCACCACCTGGGTAATGCGATCAGGGTCTGCAAAAACAGCCGGCAAGTCTGCCCGACAATTTAAGACCAATTCCAACCCGGCTCGGGCAACTTGTAGTTCCATGCGCTCGTAAGCGGGTCCCAGCAGATCACAGGGTTGTATACGTTGAAAAGAAAGCAGCACCTTCCCCGATTCAATCCGTGAAAGGTCTAAAATCTCGTTGACAAGCTGGGTGAGGTTATCTATTTCAGTTTCCATACGGAGGAGAAAGCGTCTGGCAGCTGGCGGATCTTCCAAGGCGCCTTCTTGTAAGGTCTCGCTGAGCGCTTTCAGGCTGGCCAGAGGGGTTCTCAGTTCATGAGAAACATTGCTGATAAAATCGCGCCGCACGGTTTCCAAACGTCGCAACTGGGTTAAGTCCTGAAAAAGGATCAGGATGCTATCTTTTCCAGTTATTTTCAGCGGCATCCCGGTGGCTTGCAGAAACAGGTGCTGCGAGCCAAATTCCAGCATAGTGGTTTGCCGCTGACCTTCCTTTGCTGCAGTCCAGAGGTCTATCAGTTGATGGTACCGCAAAACTTCCACCACAGAACGCCCCAAACCGGCTTCCTTTTCAATGCCAAACAATCGTTCGGCAGCCGGATTCAGTAATTGCACCCGTCCTTCAAAATCCGCAATCAACACACCATCCGCCATCTGGTCGAGCACTGCTGAAAGCTTGCTATGTTCACTGGTCAGAACGTTAAACTGCTCCCCCAGATGTTCAGCCATGTCTCTGAAAGCCTGGTTCAGCTCGCGCAATTCTTGCTCAGGCTCCACAAATCCCAGGCGATGAAAATTTCCCTGGCGTATCTGCTGGGCGGCAATGGTCAGTTTTTCGATGGTCTTAATTGAATAATCATGCAGGACCACCGACATAAGCAAGCCGACCAAGAGCACGGTCAAAGTGATCAACAACCAGAAATACCAGAGTTGGCTGAAACCAACCCGGTAAGCTGCGGCGGGCACCTTAATTTGAACAAATCCTTTAGCGCAGTCTCCCTGACGATCAATCGGTGCGATGATCGTCATCCCCTGGGCATCCGAAAAAGAAAACCCATCCTCGTTACATGCGGTGTTAAACACGTCCACATTGGGTGCGTGGTAAAAATCCGTTGGGCTCCCCCCCAGGTTCGCTCCCGCCGAATCAAAGAAGGTGATCGCAACCCCCAGGGAGCTGCGGTAACGTGCCGCAATTTGATTCAGGTTTTCAGCTTCATCCGGGTCACCAACCCACTGGTCAGCCTCTTCAGCGATCAGTCGGGTTAACTGTGTATAGTGCGTTTGCCACTGTGCTTCTTGTGCGCTGCGAAATGCGTTTAGACTGATTAGCGCATAAACCGTCACTGCGAGAACCGCCAAGAGTAAAAACGGAACCGTTCTGCGCCAAGCGATGGAAAACCTCATCAATCATCCTTCAAATCGGTAACCTGCGCCCCGCACCGTAACGACGCGCTGCGGGTTGCTGGCATCCACTTCAATTTTCTCTCTGATCCAGCGCACGTGCACATCAACAGTCCGGCTATCGCCGATGAAATCCCAGCCCCACACTTGCTCCAGGATACTCTCACGCGAGAGTACACGTCCGACATGCTGGGCAAAAAAGGTCAGCAGCTCATATTCTTTGGGTTTAAACGGCACCACCTGATCATTTACTTTGATTTCACGACGGGACATATCGATACAGAGATTGTCAAAATTCATGATCTTCGCCTGGGGTTTCGAAGCTTCCGCATACGTGGCCTCCTCACGGTCCAGTCGAATGCGCCGCAGCAAGGCTTTTACTCGAGCAATCAGCTCGCGCATGCTGAAGGGTTTGGCCAGGTAATCATCCGCACCAACCTCCAGGCCCACCACACGATCAATTTCATCATCCCTGGCCGTTAACATTAACACGGGTGTCGACATTTCACTGCGTAGAATCCGGCAGACCTCAAACCCATCTAAACCTGGTAGCATCACATCCAGGATGATCAGATCAGGTTTAAGTGTGCGTGCCATCTCGAGCGCCTCAATACCGTTGCCGGTTGTTTCCACTTCATAACCTTGTTTTTCCAAGTTGTAGGTCAGAGTCTCCTGCAGGGAGATTTCATCATCGACAACCAAAATTTTTTCAGCCATTTTTTTACTTCCTAATCTCACTAAGAATAAAGGCGAACTTATCAGCAAATTCATCGCGTGAAAAGCGCGTTTCAATCAATTTTCGACCATTTAAACCCTTAGATCGGCCTTCATCGGGGTTATTTGCCACTTGCAAAATGGTCTCTGCCAGGGCATAGGGGTCTCCAGGAGGAACAAACCAGCCAGCCTGAGCTTCCTCTACCACCTGACGGATGACCCCGTCAATGGCCAGGATCACCGGGCGGCCTGCCGCCATATAATCGAAGACCTTGTTGGGATAGGTCGTCTTATACAACGCAATTGGCTTCAAGATGGCCAGACAGGCATCTGCGCCGGCCAGGATTGCCGGCATTTCATTTTTTGCCGCGGGTGGAAGGAATAGCAGGTTTTCCAACCTCCGTCGTGCAGCTTCTGCAAGCAGCCGGGGTTTTTCCTTACCCGACCCCACCAATACAAGACGAATGGAAGCCTCACCCCTCAAGACCTCAGCCGCATCCAAGACCACATCAAGATCATTTGACATTCCATGCGCGCCGGCGTATAAAACCACAAAGCAGTCTTCCAAGCCATTTTTTTTGCGAAATTGGCTTCCATCTGCTAAGGGATCAAACATGGCAGGGTCGGCGCCATTGGGAACCAGGACAACCTGCCTTGCACCGCGCTCCTCTACATGTTGGATGAATCCCGGTGAATTGACCACCACCTGGTCGGCATGCCGGTAAAGAAAACGCTCCAGCCCTTCCGAAAGGCGGATCAGGCCTTTATTTTTCAGTACGCCAACTGCCACAGCAAAAGCAGGCCACAGATCCCGAACCTCTAACAAAAAAGGGACGCCTTTCAAACGAGCCAGCAACCAGGCGGTTGGCGCTTGAAATAAGGGCGGCGTCGTCCCCCACACCAGGTCCACCTTGTGAACAAAAAGGCCTTTGATCAACGAAGAAACCATAAAACTGAGGAAACTAAAAACTCGCCAAACAAAAGACCGGTGCAGCGCCGAAAATGTACAGCTGCGGAGGATGGTCACACCCAGGTCATCTATATCTTTGCTGGATCGGCGCCCGGTATCAGCACCGGTCAGGTAACTTACCGGACTGGCGATAATGGTTACCTGATGGCCGCGCTGAGCGAGAAATCGTGCCAATTCATGGTGCCGCGTTCCGCCAGCCTCGTCCAGCGCGACAAAAGCCTGATGGATTAACAATATATGCATATCGTAAACATTTTACTCGAAATTGTTAACGGGATTGACCGGGTTCTTTTTAATCAGAAATTTGCCAATTGCTGATAAACGTTACAGGAAGCCTGCCAACCCAAACAGCAATTAACATCAGCGCGGGCACTTTTACAGCATAGGTCGGCGAATACCACCCCCAAGAAGGTCTGGCGTGAATGCTTCCTAAGAGGGTTTCTCCTCCCCGAACCAGGTTGATCTGGTCCGCTCCAGTGATTTTTAGCCGGTATGAGAATTTTGGACCGGTGATATACAGTGTATCCTCTGCTTCAGCCGCCCAACCCCAATCGGGCATTAACCAGGTCAG
>JAAYKH010000016.1 GCA_012522475.1 Chloroflexota bacterium
GTACAAGAGCACATTGAAACACGCCTGATTCCCATTCAATTACCCTGGGGTGAGAAGGCAGATTTCAAAGGCGTGATCGATTTACTCTCGATGAAGGCTTATAAAGGCGATGGTAAAGAAGCCGTGGAGATTCCGGATGAATATCAGGCCCAGGCTGAGGAAGCACATTTGGCACTGGTTGAGGCAGCCGCCGAAGGTGAAGACGACCTGATGGAAAAATACTTCGAAAACGGAGACCTGACCGACCAGGAAATCATCCGGGGGCTGCGCAGTATCATCTGGGCAGGTGATTTCATCCCAGTGATGGTGGCTTCAGGTGCAAATAAAGTCGGCCTTGCACCGTTGCTTAACGTATTGACCAACCTGATGCCCTCCCCTGCCGATGCAAAGCCTGCTGTGGCAAAAAATTCCAAGGGCGAGGAAATCACCCTCGAGCCCAAGGATGACGGCCCCTTAGCCGCTTATGTTTGGAATACTACCGCTGACCCCTTTGTCGGAAAACAGACTTTTTTCAGGGTCTATTCCGGGAAAATGGTCGCCGACGATCGAGTGTGGAATGGCAACAAAGGCGAGGAAGAGCGTTTGGCCGGTATGCAGGTTCCCTATGGAAAGGAAGGTAAACCCATTGGCGTTATCCACAGTGGTGATATCGGCCTGGTTGCTAAACTAAGCGTCACGACCACCGGTGATACGCTGTGCAAGAAAGAAAACGCTCTGATCCTGCCTTCAGCAGAATACCCCAATGCGCTTTACCAGGTGGCAGTATTCCCTAAAACCCAGTCTGACGCTGCCAAACTGAGCACAACTCTGACCCGGCTGTGTGAAGAAGATATGACCCTCTCCTGGCACAACGAGCCCGCTACCCGTCAAACCATCTTGCAGGGCATGGGCGATCAGCATATCGATGTCGCTATTCGACGTGCAGAAGGAAAATTCCAACTGGGTATGGATATCCAGGAACCCAAGGTGCCCTACGAAGAGCGGATCACTCGTGAGAATTCCGCAGTTTATCGTCATAAAAAGCAAACCGGCGGCGCCGGACAATTTGGCGAGGTACACCTGAAGGTCAGCCCGCATCCCGATCAGGATTTTGAGTTTAGCAACGATGTTTTTGGTGGTTCGATCTCCAATAACTTTATGCCCTCAATTGAAAAAGGCATCCGGAACGTGATGAAAGAGGGTGTGGTGGCTGGTTATCCAGTGCACAACGTCAAGGTTTCAGTTTACGATGGCAAGGAACACCCGGTAGATTCCAAACCGATCGCTTTTGAAATCGCTGGACGCGAAGCTTTCAAGCTCGCTTTTAAGGGGGCCGGCCCGGTTTTGTATGAGCCGATTATGTATGTTGAAGTCATCGTCCCCGAGGCCAACATGGGCGACGTACTGGGCGACATGAACTCCCGCAGAGCACGCGTGCAGGGGATGGACACGCAGAAAGGGCGCTCTATTGTTAAGGCGCATGTGCCGCTGGCAGAGATGCTGCGCTATACCACCAACCTGCGCTCGATGTCCGGGGGACGTGGTTACTTCACCATGGTCTTCGATCATTACGAAATGGTACCTCAACACCTGGCGCAAGATATTATCGATGCCAAACGGCGTGAAGACGAGGAAAAAGAAGAATAACCATCTTCTACCAGTAAAAATTTCATGAAACTATCCCTTTTCACCAGATGGGGATAGTTTTTTTATCGAAACACAAAGAAATAGAATCACCAGGGGTTTTTAAAATGCTTGCATCGTTATTGCTTTATGGATTGGATTAAACAATAAAAGCGATGATATATTACAGCCCTTCGCCGCGAAGCAAGACCCAGACGGTTTTGATCATGATGTAAATATCCAACCAGATAGACCAATTGCTGATATAGTACTCATCTAACTGCAGTCGTTCTTTAAAAGACGTGGCATTGCGTCCCATCACCTGCCACCAACCGGTGATACCAGGCTTAACCTTCAAAATCACCTGAGCATATTCGCCCATAATCTCGAGTTCCCTGGGCAGGTAGCTGCGCGGCCCAATCAGGTTCATATCGCCTTTAAGCACATTGATAAACTGGGGTAGTTCATCCAGGCTGTACCGGCGAAACACTCTACCCATTCTGGTCACCCGCGGATCATTCGCCAGCTTGTGATAGGTTTGATATTCTGCAAAGGCTTCCGGGTCAGCAGCCAGTACCTCTTCTAATTTTTTATCTGCGTCTTTGTACATGGTGCGAAATTTGTAACTATCAAAAAGTTTTCCGCTTTTTCCCAGGCGTTTTTGGGTGTAAAGCACAGGGCCTCTTGAATCCAAACGAACAAGTAATGCCAGAAGGATGAAGATCGGCCAGGTCACTAATAATAACAGCAGCGTTAGCACCATATCAAAGATACGCTTGATGATCATTTCCTGCTTATTGAGCAAGTGATAGTTGGTCTCCACTGCCAGGGTGCCGTGGATATCAATCGTCCGAACCCAAAGCGAACCAAAGGGCGCCGTGTCGAGGACAAAAAGAATGTTAGGAAATACATCCCGCACCCATGCAAGATCAAAAGTTTGAAAATCGGCAATCGGGTCGGTGAAAACCACATGTTGAATTGTGGATTGTGACACTAGTTCTTGTAGCGCTTGATGACTTTCAATGGCTAAGACGTTTAAGATGGGGGCATGCGTAACTGAATCGGGATCAAAATAATAGGCTGGACGAAAACCTAAACGCCGTGATTGAAGGAGCTTTTCAATCACAGGCGTAACCCGATCTCTGGAGCCAATCACGATCATAGGTATTCCCCACCAGGAAAAATGGCTGAAGCGATTACGCAGTGCAAAACGCCCCAGCATCATGAACAAGACCGATAAAAACCAGGTGAGAACGAAAACTGACCGGGAATAAGCTAGCCCCAATTGCTGCAGGAACAGGAACATGCCCAGAAAGACTGTTGCCAGGCTGACCACATAGAGGATTTTCTGCATTTCCTGAACAGCGGGCAGCCCGAACCCGGGATAAAGCCCGTTCAGCCAGGCCAGCAGGATGACAAAGATAACATAAAAAACCAGGCTATTCAAAATTACGGGCCAGTTGATCGCGCCGCCCATTAAGGTTTGCAGAAAATAGCGGATGGTTGCAGAAAGAAGGACTGCCGCGCTGATGGTGAAGGTATCCAAAAAAACAAGCAAGAAGTTAACCACAGAACTGCGGTTCTCGAGCAAAGCCGTTTGCATTTTTGGAGAATTCCGATCTCTTTTCATGTTAACTGATCTAAACCAGGCTTTTTTACTGCGTGCTTATTTTTTTACACGCACTAATTTTACCGCGATATTTTAATAGCATTTTAATAGCACTTTGGAGGTGATGAAAGTTGGCCCGGCTAAATACTTTATTACGTCCTTCAGCTAAATGGGCATGATAAGCTCGCACCGTTGGGATATAACACACCTTCCACCCCCTTTGCCACATCCGGCAACACAGGTCCTCATCTTCGAAATATAAAAAGAACCGCTCGTCCATCAGTCCCACCTGGTCGAGTGCGCTTTTTCGCAAGAGCATGACAGCACCGGTGAGCCAATCCACTTCTGTCAAGTCGTCAAAAATATCCCTGGTCATCAGATAATGATCAACAGCGGGCAGATATTTAATCAATTTGTCTAAATGTAAAGCGCGGTAGATTAATACCCGTAATGAGGCGAATCGCCGCCGTGAAGGCTGAATGCTGCCATCAAAATTGAGCAGTTCAGGCCCGGCAACGCCGATGTTCTCATCCTCCGCCATCACTTGCATCAGACCTGTAATCATTCCTGGCAGACAGATAACATCCGGATTGAGTAAAAGGTAAAAGTCAAAACCGGGGTTTTGAGTGATCACCTTGTTGATGTTACTGGCAAACCCCTGTGGACGCGTATTTTCTAGAATCCGTACCTCTGGGAAGGTGTTCGCCAGCCATGTTTTGGTAGCCGCATCCCGTGTGTTATTAACCACAAAAGCTGTAAAGTGAACAAGCGAGGCTTGCTCGTGGAGCGTTCCAATAGCTTTTTTAATCATCGCACCATGATTGTGATTGATGGTGATGATGGCAAGTTTGATCATGATTATTTATACGGACACAAAAACCGTTACTACTTTCGAAAATTACCGGAACACTATTAGATATACAGCCGGTATTAAATAGGAAAACACACGCTTCACGTGCGTTAAATTTTACCATAGGGATGGCTTTCAATTGAAAGTTAAACATCAAGCCAGTTGCAGTTCAGATAACCTGGATGTTTTTTACCGCCTTCCATGTGCCTCTGCATTTAATTGCTCATAAAAATCGATCATATAAGCATGGCGTGCCTCCGCCAGCTTTTTGCCACTCTCGGTGAGTAAGCGGCTTTTTACGTGCTGCAACTTGAACAGAAATTCATGATACGAAGAATAAGGTTCGCCCGGCTCAATTTGTCCCGTCTTTAAAAACGTTTCAGAAGGTTCAGCGTAAGGTGGCTCACCCTCTAAAGCGGCATAGGCGATGGTACGGGCTGCACCAATGGCACCTAAAATATCCAGCTTATCGGCATCAAACAAGACCTTAGCCTCTATGCTCACCGGGGTTTCACTTTGATCACGGAAGCGATGTGATCGGATGCAATGTTGTACGGCTGCAATTTGTTCGGGCGGCCAGCCCTTTTCCACCAACACCTGGCCGGCAAACTCAGCCGAGGCGAGATGATGTTCTGCCCGCAGGTTGTTAGCTTCCCCGGGAGCGCTCCCACAGGCATCGTGCAGCCAGGCAGCCGCACGGACAATGGTTAAATCTGCACCCTCAGCTTGCGCCAGACGTTCAGCCATCCGATAAACGCGCAAAACATGTTCAAAATCGTGTACCGGATCAGCGTCCTGGTACCATGCCTGCGCCTCTTCAATCATAATAGGTTCCACGAAAGGTTACTCCTCTGATTTTAGATTAACGGATGACGATATCCAGAACGCCTGTCAAGTATCCCAGTACAACAAGGATTGCTATTACGATCAATGCTACTCGGACAAACTTCCACGCATATTTAACAAAAAGGCGCACCAGCAGCAGCCCGACCAGCAAAGCCGCTCCAATTATCGCCAGAGTTGGGATATTCTCTAAATGCATTGTGATAATCACCAGCACCGGCCTGGATCGTGATTATAGGCACAGGCTAACAGACCGGGAAACACCTGCCCCGCTTAATCACAATAGATACAAGATTGGTGCCGA
The DNA here is from genome assembly GCA_012522475.1 of Chloroflexota bacterium. Classification (GTDB taxonomy): domain Bacteria; phylum Chloroflexota; class Anaerolineae; order Anaerolineales; family Anaerolineaceae; genus Brevifilum. The sequence continues at coordinate 5,209 of JAAYKH010000016.1, forward strand.
AACGGTAACCCAGTTGCTGATAATTGTTAACATTCAAGATTAACAGGTCCGCCTGTTTACCTGGCTCAATTGAACCCAATCGATCCTGCAAACCCACAGCCGCGGCAGCATTAATCGTCGATGCGGCAATGGCCTGAGCTGGCGTCAGACCCATTTTTCGACAGGCCAGCGCCAGGATAAATTGCATCGATTCACACCAGGATGTGCCAGGGTTGGTATCGGTGGCCAGCGCCAATAACCCCCCTGCAGTAATCAATGTTTTCGTCGGCGTGAATTCGTCTTCATTCAGCCCAAAGGGCGTCCCGGGTAGTGAAACCGCCACCGTCCCGGAGCCAGCCAAGGCTTCAATATCCTTCAGCGAGGTTTTAACCAGGTGGTCTGCAGAAACCGCCCCAAGCTCTGCAGCCAGGGCTGCACCACCCAGATTTTCAAATTCATCGGCATGAATTTTTAGCGGAAAACCAAAATCCTTAGCTGTTTCCAAAATCCGGCGAGATTGCGCTAGGTCAAAAGCGCCGCGCTCACAAAACACATCCACAAAGGGCAGAGGCAGGTCCGGCACCCTGGTTTGCCACCAGGCGTGAACTCCGGGGATCATCTCACGGCAGAGCAGGTCTACGAAATCATCTGGGCAATCGTGGAATTCAGGCGGTACAGCATGTGCTCCTAAAAACGTGGGAATCAATTCCAAAGGGCCTTCCTGGTTTAAAATCAGGATGGCTTCAAGCTGTTTGATTTCACTTTCGAGAGTCAGCCCATAACCGGTTTTAACCTCCATGGTCGTTGTTCCATAATTGAAAGCAACTTGAGCACGCAGACGTGACTCATCGACAAGCTCCGCCAGCGACGCTGCGCGCGTGGCGCGTACTGTGGAGAGAATCCCACCGCCTGCCGCCAGGATTTCCATGTAAGGTTTACCTTCTAAACGCAGGCTGAACTCGTCGGCCCGATCACCAGCCCACACCAGGTGAGAGTGGGGGTCAACAAAACCAGGCATGACAACGTTGCCGCCTGCATCGCACCGGTCAGCATCTGGATAAGCGGCCAGCAGGGAGCTGCTGTCACCGACGGCCAGTATCTGGCCGGATTGAATGGCAACAGCACCATTTTCAAGAAGGCCAAGCTCTCCTAACACAGGGCCGCGCTGCGGTCCACCCGCCAGGGTTAGGATTTGGCTCGCATTATGGACGACAAGGAGGTTGGTTTTTTCTGTTTTCATGTCATTCTGATTATACCAGTGGCCAGGGATAAGCCCGACGGTCCTCCGGCGGAAGGGGGAATTTACCACCGTCCAGTAACGCCTGGCCGCGCCTTTGTATGGCAGCGATCTCTTCTGGCTGTAATAGGGACTCTAAATCTGCATGCAGGTCCGCGCCTGAGGTTAATTCCAAAAGCACCCTGGCGAGGTCCTGGCACAGGGCCGGTGGGATTGGTTTGCCAGCATGATCCCAAACCACCGTGCGCAGTTTGTCCTCCACATGAAAACTGAGCCCATGATCTATCAGAAACAACCGGCCTTCCAGGCTGATCAGAATATGCCCGGCTTTCCGGTCGGCATTATTAATTAAATGGTCAAAGAGCATCACTTTAGGCAGATGTATTTTTTGCCTCCGGTCAAGGTTGAAGTAATGCTTTTCGGGGTCGTGATCGATGAATAACTGCAGTGAGCCAGGCCCTAAGGGCGCGTCATCAACCCTGAAAACTGTCGGCGGGACCAGATCCCACCCCAAGGCCTTGCTGATCAGGTAAGCCGCGACCTCCCGTTGTGAAAGCGTACCTGTGGGGAAATCCCATAAGGGGCGTTCACCGTGCGAAGGTTTATAAACAGCTTTAAAAGCAGCCTCACCGGATTGGCACAACACCATGAACGTGTAATTAGAACCATAAATAAACTGACCCTCCAGGTGCAGGGTCGCTCGCTGCAGTGCTGAGAGGGTTTCGTTTTGATCCATTTATAAATTTAATTCAAGGGGTCGTTTTGTGGCCGTTATTCTTGGGTGAAAATTCACCCGGCGGCAGAATCGGTTCACCGGTGGAAGGCCAGACCGGACGCCCACGGCCAGCAAGGTCGATACTCCAGCGCCCCATGGCCCAAATTTGCGAGCGGGTACACCAAAAGCGCACTTCACTGAGCTTATCATCCGATTCGACCATCGCAGTAGGGACTTCCCTGGCAATCAATACCAGCACGTCCTGCGCGTGCTGGTAACCCAGACTCAGTTCGCCCACCCGGAACAAGGGGTCTAATGGGGCCTCAAGCATCATCGCTTCTTCATTATAGTCTGGTGAGGCTTCAGCCAAATCCGGCACCTTCTCTTGTAATTCCACCATCAGGTTTTCAATCGCCAGTGCCAGGGTTTGAATTTGATATTTTTCTACCAGTAAAGTCACAACCTGATCCTGGCTTCTGCCTTGTAAATAAAAAACGCGCTCACCGGGCTGCCCAATCGCATCCACGGTGATAAAAGTAACCGGATTCAGATCGATTTCAAGACGAGACATACATTATCCATTTGCAAGTGAATTGATCCGATTGGATTTTACCGAATAAATGCCTGTTAGTAAACACGTACCCGCCCCAATTCTGGGGAGTCCTGTTGGGCTGCCAACTAAAATATTTTCTTAGTTAAGACAAGTGTATCTCAGATCGGCTAAACAATATCGATATTATGTTCACCTAAAAACCCCCGCAATTTTCGAATCAAAGTATCTGTTAAACCCGTGGTGACATTCGGGAAATTAATTTCATACCAGTAGCCATTTTCCCTCACCCGGAAGGCAAACTGATCACGACCGGGGCGAGAAACCAGGATGTCATGGATGCGGCGTAAGCGGCGGACATCCTGTTGCTTATCGCCACAGGAATCAAGTGTGATGTAAATACATCGTGGTTTCTGATCCGGGCGCGGTAGTGGATCTGGTTTGGGCAGTGTTACCGTCAGCACGTGGGCAGGGCTGGATGAGGCGCGTTTCGGTAGCTGTGATGCCTGGCTGGTCACAGTCTGCTTGTCCTGAGGCGACACCGGTTTGCTCGTTTCTGGTTTATTCAAAAAGCTTTCTTCAAGGTCGTGCGGCTTGCTTTCCAGATTTTCTGTTTCTTCGTTCTCAACCTGTGAGGGTTGTTCTTCAGGGATGAAACCATCATGTTCTGTCAGCAGGATGTCATCATCAGGATTAATGGATTGCAGCATCTCAAGGGGTAAATCGGGCAGATAATCCTCCAGAAAGGCATCGTCCAACCCAAAGGGTGGGTCTGGATTGCCGCCCGGTTGATCGAGACCCAATTCATCCAGCGAAACCTGTGTGAGCGTATCAACCAAAATCTTGGGCTCGCTTTGGGCCAAGTCCACCTTGCCCTCGGCAATCAGCACTTGGTCTATATTGACAAGGTGGTGGGCGTCATCCCATACCTTCGGGAAGATCACCAGGTCAATTTTGCCAAACAGGTCTTCCAGGGTGACAAATCCCATACTGGCGCCTTTTTTCGTCTGATGTTGCCGAAAGCGGTCGATCATGCCGGCAACGATGACCGTTTCTTTATCAGCTGCTTCAACCAGTTGATAGGAGAAATGGGTTACCCGTTCTGTCAGAGTTTTTTGATACGGGCTGAGAGGATGATCCGAGACATACAGACCGATCAACTCTCGTTCCCAGAGCAGCTCTTCGTGTTTATTCGTATAGGGCTGTTCAACCAGCTCGATGGTGTCATTGATTTTTTCTGACGCACCAAACAGCATCATCTGTCCGGCTTCCTTGGCCCGGAAATAACTACTACTAACAGCCACGATACCATCCAGGCTCAACAGCAGGGCTTGGCGCGAGCCAAAGGAGTCCAAGCAGCCAACCTTGATCAGGCATTCCAGAGCCCGGCGTCCCACCTGGCGTAAATCAACCCGGTGAGCGAAATCGACCAGGTCGGTGAAAACACTGTACTGGCGAGCCTGCAAAATCAGATCAATCGGGTTTTGTCCGACGTTCTTAATGGCGCCCAATCCGAACCGAATCGCCGGCTGCTCATTTTCACGGTCTTCTATCGTGAAATCGTACCCGCTGATATTGATATCGGGCGGTAAAACATCGATTCCCAATGACCGGCAATCCGCCACATAAGCCGCCACTTTTCCCACATCGTTTTTCCACGCAGAGAGGAGCGCCGTCATAAATTCGACGGTGTAATGATATTTCAGATATGCCGTTCGTACGGCAATCACACCGTAATCGGCTGCATGACTCTTGTTGAATCCATAACTGGCAAATTTCTCGTAAGCTTTAAAGATCGCTTGGGCTTCTTCAGCGCTGACCTTGCTATGTACCTGGGCGCCTTTAATAAAGGCTGTGCGTTGTTCATCCAGGTGAGCCAGCTCTTTCTTTGCAATCACTTTGCGCAGACGGTCTGCCTGGCTGGGCGTGAAACCGGCAAGCTGTATGGCCGCTTGCATAATCTGTTCCTGATAGACGGGGATGCCGTAGGTGTCTTTGAATACCGGTTCAAGCGCGGCATGTGCATAGGTTGGTTTTTCTCTGCCGTGCATGCAGTTGATGTAGTTTGGAATAAACTGCATGGGGCCGGGTCGATAAAGGGCAATCATGGCAATCACATCTGAAAGCTCGCTAGGCTTCATCTCGGTAATGTAGCGAGTCATGCCCGTACCTTCTAACTGAAACATGCCCGTGGTATGCCCCTGGCTGATGAACTCATAGACCTGCGGGTCATCTATGGGGATTGAACGCAAGCTATACTGTACCCCTTGCCGTTTTTGGATTAACTCACAAGTCCGGGCCATGATGGCCAAGGTAACCAAACCTAAAAAGTCCACCTTCAACAAACCCAGGTCGTCAATCACTGACATCTCGTACTGAGTAACAATATTCACCGGGTTGTCATCGCTTTGACTGGTTGGGCGATGCAGAGGCACATATTCCACGAGCGGCTTATCCGTGATGATCACTCCGGCTGCGTGGGTACCCGCACTGCGCACGGTTCCCTCCATCTTGCTGGCCGTATCGATCAGATCACGATAAACCCCGCCTGAGTTATAGAGTGCTTGCAATTCACCGGATTCATTTAAGACTTTTTGAATGGTGACAGACTGGCTAGGAATAGCGGGAATGAGCTTGGCGACCTTGTCAACTTCAGGAATTGGAATGTCCATTACCCGACCATCGTCGCGGATTGCGCCGCGTGCGCCCATGGTGCCAAAGGTGATAATTTGGGCAACTTTATCTTCACCATATTTTTCTGCACAATACTGCATCATCTCGGCCCGGCGATCATCTTGAAAGTCCAGGTCGATATCCGGCATGTTTACGCGGTCACTCTGCAGGAAACGCTCAAACAGGAGGTCGTGCTCAAGGGGGTCAATTAACGTGATGTCCAGCGCGTATGCTACCAGAGAGCCCGCCGATGAGCCGCGGGCGTTATACCAGATGCCCTGCTCCTGGGCATGTTGACACAGGTCCCACACGATAAGGAAATAGGTTTCAAAACCCATCGAGTGGATTACTTCCAGCTCAAAGTCTAACCGCTGGCGAATCCGTTCATCCTGGCTGTCCTCGCCATAGATACGGCTAAGGCCTTCTTCGCAGAGGTGCCTGAGGTAACTGGCAGCGGTGAAATTCTTGGGAACATTAAACAGCGGCAGGTGATAGCCGGTGCGGTTCAGATCGACAGTGCAGCGTTCAGCAATCAGCAAGGTGTTTTCAATGGCTTCCGGGACATGGGCGAAAAGCGCTTGCATTTCCTGGGGCGTGCGTAAATAGTACGTATCCCCATCCATACGCATCCGGTTTGGATCGGTGATCAGCCCACCTGTTTGGATAGCAAGAAGAATATCCTGCAACCGAGCGTCTTCAGGCCTGATGTAATGTACATCGTTGGCCGCAATTAAACCGACCTGGTAGCGTTGCCCAAAGTCGATCAGGTGCTGGTTCGTTTGCTCCAAGCCCGGTATGGGATGCGATTGCAGTTCAATAAAAAAGCGATCTCTTCCAAACACATCCAGATACCATCTCAGATGCTGTTCAGCCTGTTCAATTTCATTATTCATTAATGCGCGGGGAATTTCAGCAGAAAGACAGCCCGTTGTTGCGATCAAGCCCTCGTTATGCGCCTGGAGATAGGCGCGATCGATTCTCGGGCGGTAATAAAACCCTTCCAGCTGCGATGCAGAAGCGATTTTCAGCAAGTTCTGATAACCGGTCATGTTTTCTGCCAGCAACAGCAAATGGGCAGAACGCTTGTCCAGCAGGGGGTCGCGATCGGTCATCGTGCGGGCAGCCAGGTATGTTTCCAACCCGATGATGGGTTTAACGCCCGCGCGGTTTGCGGCCTTGAAAAATTCAACTGCCCCAAACATGGTGCCATGGTCCGTCAGGGCGATGGCCGGCATACCAAGCTCTTTTGCCCGCGCCACCAGCGGTTCGATCTGGCTGAATCCATCTAAGATGGAATAAGTCGAGTGGACGTGGAGGTGGACAAAAGACATGATGATCGGCGTCGTAAATTTCCCGGGTGAAAAATTGGGTCCTTACTTTAAAATTCAGGACGTGGAAGTATAAACCATTATAGCACGCCAGTTTTCTATTTCACTTTGGGAGCCTAAAAAAACCACAATATTTAAGGCTGAACCCAGGTAAACATTGAACTTAAAGAAAAGGCCTCACTTCAAAGACCATTGCCCCAAATATGCAGAAAGGTATAGAAGTTCCCCCTGAGTGTGTTTTATATGCAACAGGGGCGAACACTTCGCCCCTACTCTCTTAAAATTGATTTAGTCGCGGTTAATATTGACAAAGATGAAAGGGTTGCGTTTGGTCTCCTCATAGAGGAAGGATTTCACGGTCCGCAGCACCTGCTTTTCAAGGTTGCCGTTGGCATCGCGCACGGTTTGATTAAGTTTCGTTTTCAAGCCCTCTAGCAGAGCCTCCAATTCCTCCGCCAGGATAAAGCCGCGTGATAGGATTTGAGGCTCACCGCGCAACTGGCCAGTCTGACCATCGACAGCCAGGTTAACCACGATAATACCGTCCTGGCTGAGGGTTTCCCGCTCTCGAACGATGCTCCGGTCCACATCGCCCACACCGCTACCATCCACGAAGAGATAGTCGCCCGGGATGCGTTCCCCCAGCCGCAACTTGCCATCCACCAGCTCGATGATCTGTCCATTTTCAACCACATAGATATTTTCTTTGGGTACGCCGACCTCTTGTGCCAGCTTGGCGTGCTGCTTGAGCATCCGTAGTTCTCCGTGAATCGGGATCAGGTACTTGGGCTTAACCAGGTGCAAAAGCAGTTTGATCTCTTCCTGGCTGGCATGTCCTGAAACGTGAATGGGCGCGATTGATTCGTAAATCACATCAGCGCCGCGACGAAAGAGCTGGTTGATAATCCGGAAAACAGGCTCCTCGTTACCCGGGATAGGTTGTGAAGAGAGCACAATCGTATCGCCCTCGCGAACATTAAATTTCTGGTTGGTGCCGTTGGCCAGGCGTCCCATAATCGAACGGGGTTCACCCTGCGAGCCGGTGCACATGAGAACGACCTGATCGTCGGGCATGGACAGGGCCTGATCTAACGTAACCACCAGTTTTTCAGGGAAATCCACATAGCCCAGCTCGCGCGCCATATTCATGTTTTCCACCATACTGCGCCCGGTGAAGGCAATTTTTCGCCCATGTCGTTCGGCCGCGCTGGCCACCTGCTGCATCCGTGAGATCAGCGAGGCGAAAGTTGCCACCAGGATGCGCCCCCTGGCAGCACTGAAGACCTGGTCCAGGCCATCGTCAATGATGCGCTCGGAGGGGGTCCAGCCCGTATCGGTAGCGTTGGTGGAATCAGACAGCAACGCCAGCACGCCGCGCTGGGCGAATTCTGCCAGCTTGGCATAATCTGTGGGCCAATTGTCAACCGGTGTATGATCAAATTTGTAATCCCCGGTGTGTACCACCAGTCCTGCGGGGGTATCGATGCCCAATCCAACGCCATCGGGAATTGAGTGGCAGACATGGAAGAAATCGACGGTAAAGGGCCCAATTTGTACCTGGTCGCCAGCATTGACAGGGCGCAGATCAGCCTTGGCCAGCATCCCGTGACGGTTAAGCTTTACTTCCAGCAAGCCCAGGGTGAGTTTTGTGGCAAAGATCGGCGCGTTGACCATCTCCAGCAGGTGCTGAATGGCCCCGATGTGATCTTCATGTCCATGGGTGAAGACGATCCCGCGCACGTGGTCGCGCTTGTCTTTGAGGTAATGTTCAAAATCCGGGATGATATAGTCGATACCGAGCATATCGTTTTCCGGGAACATGATGCCAGCATCAACAATCAGGATGTTGTTCCCATATTCATAGAGGGTCATATTTTTCCCAACTTCGCCAAGCCCACCAATTGGGATGATCCTTAATATTTTTTTGTTTTTCATTAAATTTTATTCCTTTATCAATTTACAATAATGTATTGATCTATATTTATTTTATAAATGGGTTTTCCCATTTGAAGTCAAATTAATAAACAGATTTTGATGGGGTTAAAAAGGCCTGTAGCAGCAGCCCATCCAGGGCAAATTAAAAGAAATTCTTGTGCAGAAAAAGTCGAATCAAATGACCTGTCATCTTCACCAACCCTAAAACCTGTTACGTTTCAATAAAAAATTCTAGCATGCAGGGTACGGAAAGTCAATTTCTTGCGGTTTACGTTAATCAAATGCTGATGTAAGCTTAGTTTACTGAGTGAAAAATTGAGAGAACAAATTCAAGAATTAATACGAAAAAAGGCTTAATTTCCAAAACGGAGTGTGCTATAATATCCCTCACATGGCCCTCTAGCTCAACTGGCAGAGCAGTTGACTCTTAATCAATTGGTTCGGAGTTCGAGTCTCCGGAGGGTCATTTTCTTTAAGACCTGTAATTAGGAGGGTATCCACCGTGCTTGCAAGCGCAAGCACTTTTTTTTAAATATTTCCTTTAAAATCCGACTGCGGGTAAAATCCTGAAGGTAGTTGACCGTTAATTTAAAAAATAAAAGAAAAAGGTGTCCGATTTCAGCTAATGAAAGGCGCGCCAACAATTAGGGCATGCGGTGTGATGCACTTGGAGGAAACGCGTGACTGATACAAACAAAAGAAAACTAAAAGGTAAAAAGGGTCTCTGGTGGTTGCTTTTGGCGCTGCTCGTCGCCGGTGTGTTTTTGGGATGGCGGTATTTCAATGCCCGCCAGGCGGCCAGCCAGGTGTTTGCCAACCTTGAAACAGAACCCTACCGGCGCGATAGCCTGAGTGCTTATATTTTCGGCTCGGGTACCGTTCAGCCGGTACAATCTGCAGTGCTGACCTGGTCTGCCAGCGGCATTATTGGCGAAGTAAACCTTTCGCTGGGAGATTACGTTGAGAAAGACCAGGTGCTGATGACGCTTGAGGCGGACTCATTGTCTGTGGAGATTCTGCAGGCGGAAATCGATGTCATCAATGCCCAGCGGGCATTGGATGACCTGCATGAAAATTGGGGGGCCGACCTGGCACAAACCCGGCTGGATTTAATCAACGCTGAAGAGCGGCTGGAGGATTTAGAGAAAAAACGCGCCAACATGAACTTCAGGCGTTGTTCGGATGAACGCATCGAAGACCTGGAAGAAGAGCTGGAGCGCGCCGAGCAGATCTATAAATTCCAGCAAAATGCGACCAACTTGCAACAGGTGAATACTGCCCAGGCAAATTTAAATTACTGTCGGGCAGAATTCAGTGAACGCGAGATCGCTGAAGCAGAGCTGGAAATTGAATTGGCAACAGCCAGCCTGAACAAACTGCAAAACCGGGCGAACCTGCTCGCCCATGGGCCAGACCCGGATGAGGTGACCATCCTAGAGACACGACTGGCGATCGCCCAATCTCGCCTGGACAGCCCAACCATTAAAGCGCCTTTTGCTGGCACGATCACAGCCCTGCCGGCACAGGTAGGCGACGCAGTCCAGATAGGCAGCAAGGCGCTGCAACTGGATGATCTATCAAATTTGCGCCTGGCTGTGCAGATTTCTGAAATTGATATCCCCTTTGTCAGCATCGGACAGCCGGTTCAACTGGTATTTGATGCTTATTTTGAAAGTACGTTTATGGGGGAGGTGACAGAAATTTCACCGGTTGGTAAAACCGGCCAGGGTGTGGTTGAATATACAGTCACTGTTGAGATGCTGGATGCCGATGTGCGCATCCGACCTGGTATGACCGCAGCTGTGACGATTCTGATCGAAGAAATTGAAGATGTTTTTGTAATCCCTAACGATGCCATCGTCAGCGCCAACGGGCAGGAACTGGTCTATGTGCGTCGAGAGGGAGAGTATGTGGCCGTCCCGGTGACCCTGGGCTTCTTTTCAGATTATTATAGCGAAGTGCTCACGGCTGAGATTCGCGAGGGCGAATTGATTGTGCTCAACCCACCATCCGAAGTTACCGGAGCAATGCCCTTCGGCGGGCATCCGGGCGGCGGTGGTTTCGGCGGTTTTGGGAATTAAGGCTGGCTATGGCTGAGAACGCCCACGTCATTGAAGTTGAAAACCTGACCAAGATCTACCAGATGGGAGAGATTCAGGTGCACGCCCTGCGCGGCGTCAGTTTCACGGTCTCATCCGGGGAAGTCCTGGCGATCATGGGGCCTTCGGGCTCGGGTAAATCTACGTTGATGAACATGATCGGCTGCCTGGATACACCCACCGCGGGTGATTATTATTTGGATGGCGAGCTGGTTTCCACCCTGGAAGATGACGAGCTGGCCACAGTACGCAATCTCAAGATCGGGTTTGTGTTCCAGCAGTTCAATCTGCTGCCGCGTGCTACCGCATTGGCCAATGTCGAGCTGCCCCTGCGCTATGCCGGGGGCAATGGAAGTCGTAAAGAACAGGCCCTTAGAGCCCTGGAAGCCGTGGGGTTGGGCGACCGAGTGGATCACCGTCCAAATGAACTTTCTGGCGGCCAACAACAGCGTGTGGCAATTGCGCGCGCCCTGGTTAACAACCCGGCCATTATCCTGGCGGATGAACCCACCGGGAACCTGGATACCGCCTCTGGCGAAGAGATCATGAAGCTCTTGCTTTCATTTAATAAAAACAACGGCACTACCCTGTTAATTGTCACTCACGATTCAGAGGTCGCCGCAGTGGCGCAGCGCGTGATTCACTTGCGTGATGGACTGATCGAAAACGAGGAGGTGCGTGCATGAACCTCTTCCTGAACATCAAAGAGGCAATGCAAAGCCTGAGCGCCAACAAAATGCGCTCACTGCTGACGATTCTGGGCATTGTAATTGGCGTGGCGTCTGTGATCGCCTTGCTTTCGCTGGGAGAAAGCGCCGGCGCTTCCATTACCGGTGAAATTGAGAGCATCGGAACCAATGTAATTTACATCCTGAGTGGCAACAGCAACGAAGATGTCAGCAATCCTCAGGACCTGACGCTGAGGGACGCCCAGGCCCTGACAGCTTCTATACAGGCGTCTGAAATTGCTTATGTGGCCCCTGTTTTCACCGGGTCGGCGAAGATAACCCATGCCGATCGCAGTGACTCGATGTCTATTTTAGGAGTCACACCAGATTATCAGTTTGTGCAAAACCTGGCCATGGCGGAAGGTGAATTTATCAGCGCTGCACAGGTTGAAGGGCGCAGCGCCGTGGTGGTCTTGGGTCCCTCCCGAGCTCAACAATTACTGGGACGCAGCTCTGGCGTGACGGGGAACACACTTCGCATTGGCGGCTACCCCTACCGCATCATAGGCGTTGCTGAAGCCAAGGGCGGCAGCGCGTTTAACAACCCCGATAATAATGTGTATATTCCGATTTCTACAGCGCAAGCGCGCCTGCCGCGCAGCGGCGCCCCGGATCGGGTGCAGTTCATCCTGGCCTCGATGATTAATTCGGAACATGCCGACCTGGCTATCCGGCAGATTCGCACTGTTTTGCGCAGGACACATCGCATTCCCCCGCGCAGCCCGGACGATTTTACCTTACTCAACCAGCAGGACTTCCTGGCGGTCGCAGCTACCATTACCAACGTTCTGACCATCTTCCTGGGGGGGATCGGCGCTATCTCACTGCTGGTGGGCGGAATCGGGATCATGAACATCATGCTCGTTTCGGTTACTGAACGCACTCGCGAGATCGGGTTGCGTAAAGCACTGGGCGCCCGGAAGGCGGATATTCTGATCCAATTTTTAACCGAGTCGGTGCTCTTAAGTTTGTTTGGCGGCATCATTGGCATTGCTTTAGGCTGGGCCATCTCGACAGTCGTCAGCCAGATTGCTACCCGCAGCGGCACGCCATTGGAAATCGCGGTGACATTAAATTCGGTATTACTGGCCACCCTGTTCTCTGCGGCTGTGGGCGTTTTCTTTGGTTACTACCCGGCCAATCGGGCTGCTAACCTGGCACCTGTTGAAGCGCTGCGTTACGAATAATCAGATATCTTCAAGGGGATAAATCGCACTAAAAAACGAAAAAATCGGTTAAATCTGCTGTATAGTGATACTTTGAGGGATGAGCGTAGGGTAATCGTAGGGTGAGCGTCAAGTAAATCACGCTCTAGAATGCTAAAATATCCTCAACAAAGACACTTTTCTTCTCCTTCTGAAGAGCGCCAGGGTCGGCGTCCCTGGCGCTCGACAATTTAATCGGGGGATAAACGCTGGGTTTCGTAATCTGAATAATTACCAAAATACTCGTTGAGGCCCTCACCGCTTAATGCGATGATCCGGGTGGCGATTCGATCGAGGAAGTAACGATCGTGTGAGACTGCCAGCAAGGTGCCATTGAATTCCAGCAAGGCATCCTCGAGGACCTCGCAGGAGGGAATATCGAGGTGGTTGGTGGGCTCGTCCAGCAGGAGGAAGTTGGCGCCCGACAGAGTGATCAGGGCAATTTGCAGGCGAGCGCGTTCGCCGCCAGAAAGTGATCCGACCGGGGTGTCTCGCTGTTCATAGCTGAATGCATATTTCTTTAAAAAAGCAACACCTCGGTTTTCTGAAAAACTTCCGGCTTTACAGATGGTTTCCAGCAAACCTTGTTTTGGGTCCAGCGTCTCAAACTCCTGGGCGTAATAACCCGGTATGACGCTGGGGCCCAGATAGATCGTCCCAGCATCTGGCGCCATCTTCCCCAGGATCAGACGGATCAACAGCGATTTGCCAACGCCATTGGGGCCAATCATTCCCACGCGGTCACCGTAGCGCAGGAGCAGGTTGATATCATCCAGCACGATAACCCGCTCACGTCGACGATCAACAGGAAACCCCTTTTGAAGTGCGGAGATTTCAAGCACCTTTTTACTGCCGCGCCAGCCTCCCAGGTCAATTTCAAGTCGGCCCTCATCCGATGGAGGCCGGTTAATTTTCTCTATCCGGTCGAGGCGTTTAAGGATATTCATTCCCCGGGCAGAGAACTTGGGGTTATCGTAAACCTTGCCCCACATCATCAGGCGCTTGGCAGCTTGTTCCAATCGGGTTATTTCTTTTTGCTGAGCCTGATAAAGCAGAGCCTGTCGTTGCAAGCGCAGTTGTTTCTCGAAGATGTATTCCGAATAATTGCCTTTGAATTGCTCAATACGACCCTGATCAACTTCCAAGATCTCATCCACCACCAGATCCAAAAAATAACGATCATGTGAGACGATCACCACACTGCCCGGGAAGGATTGGATCAATTTAGCGAGTATGGCCTTGCCCTCCAGATCCAGATGATTGTCCGGTTCATCCAGCAGAAGGATGTCCGGGCGGTCGATAATAATGCGCGCCAATCCCAGCAACTTCTTTTGGCCACCGCTCAAGTTTTTTACTGGCAAGCTCAGCTCATGCTCCTTGAACCCGATGTCTGTCAGCAGGGCATTGACCTGCCCCTCGAGCCCAGAGCCCCCCAGATCGTGATAGGTGGTTAGGGCATGATCCTGCCGCTCAATCAGGCGGGATAAGCGCTTCTCATTGGTATAGTAAGCGGGGTCAGCAAATTTAGATTCCAGTTCAGCCAGCTCAGCTTCAACTGCCAGGATGCGGACAGCGCCCAGGTACACGGCTTCATGTGCAGATTGTTCAGGGTCCAGCGCGACGTCCTGTGCCATATAGGCCGCGGCCAGGCGTCTGTCGCGAAAAATTGAACCCGCGTCCGGTTTCAGCTCGCCAAGGATCAGCCTGAGCAGGGTCGTTTTGCCGCTGCCGTTGGGGCCGATTACGCCGTAGCACCCCTCCTGAATTTCGCAAGAGGCATTTGAGAAAATAAGTGCGGCGGGGTATGAAAAACTAACTTTATCAAGACGCAGTGTGATCATGGCAGAAAGCAATGAGGAAATTAGACCCTGGGCAAAGCTGGCAATGCCCTGCTAATTGAGTTTGCACTCCTTTCAGGCTGATTATAAACCAGTAATCATTTCTCAAGTCGGCAAAAACACAATACCTCTCTTCAGGAATGTCTAATTTCAAATTTCGGATAATCCAATTTTTAGGGAGGCCTTGTCTATGTGCTACAATGAACCTTTAGACGCACAAGCATTTGAAAGGAACCCCATCTTGAAACCCTCTCTTGACTTTGTCAAAGAAATAGCCGTCACTGCCGGTTCAATTTTGAAAAAATTCCCCCGAGAAGATCTAAACATCGCCTACAAAAGCTACAAAGACCTGGTCACCCAGGCAGATTTTGCCTCGGAACGCTATCTGATCGATACGATCCAAGCCTCTTTTCCAGAGCACGGCATCTTCGCAGAGGAATCGGGGCAGTCGGTGGGGCTTAAAGCGCATCAGTGGTTCATCGACCCCCTGGATGGCACCCTCAATTATGCCTACGGGGTGCCCTTTTATTCGGTTTCAGTTGGATACGCGCTGGAAGGCGAGATGCAGCTGGGCGCGGTGTACGACCCCGGGCGTGGGGAATTGTTTAGCGCCGCGCGCGGTCAGGGGGCGACCCTGAACGGAATACCCATCCGGGCCGCACAGCGCACCAGGTTGGCGGAGTGTATGCTGGCCATTGGTTTTCACACCGAGTCGGAAAATCCGCTGGATGAAAATGTGGCTAATTTTTTGCTTTTCAACAGTCAGGCGCTCACCATACGCCGGTTGGGATCGGCTGCGCTGGACCTGGCGTATGTGGCCGCGGGGCGGTTGGATGGCTTAATTGACGCAAAAACATGCCTGTGGGATATTGCCGCCGGCGGATTGATTGCCCGAGAGGCCGGTGCCGTCGTGACGGATATTAACGGCCACCCGGATTTCATGAAAGAGCAACCCGCCAACCTTGTTTGTGCGAATCCGGTCATTCACCAGCAGATGCTGGACATGCGGGCATCATTGAAAAGATAACAGAAGTCAGTGTCGCCCGACGGGGAGTAAATTTTCTGCAAAGGGTTCCCGCCACATCGGCGGCCCCCAGGACATCCTTTCAACATGATTCAGGGCGGGTTAAAGAATTTCAGGTTTTAAACCCCAAATGCAAAGCCTCTGCTTCCGGTTTTCAAGGCCCCCCCGCCATTTTCATCAAGAGGATGTGCTACAATGATGCCTTGGACGTATCAAAAACTGAAAGGAATGCTATCTTGAGACCCACCCTCGACTTTATTAAAGACATCGCCGTCAACGCTGGCGGAATTTTAAAGAATTTCTCCCGGGAAGATCTGAACATTGCTGAAAAGAATCCCAAGGACCTGGTCACCCAGGCGGATTTCGCCTCGGAGCGCTACCTGATCGACGCCATCCAAGCCGCTTTCCCTGAACACGCCATTTTTGCAGAGGAATCGGGTAAATCGGCAGGGTCGAAAGATCATCAATGGTTTATTGACCCGTTAGATGGCACCCTGAATTACGCCCACGGCGTACCTTTTTATGCGGTATCGATTGGGTATGCCCTGAAAGGTCGGATGCAATTGGCCGTGGTGTACGACCCCGAACGCGACGAACTCTACTGCGCAGAACGCGGCCAGGGGGCCACCCTGAACGAGATGCCCATTCAGGTGGCGCAGCGCACAAAATTAGCAACGTGTATGCTGGTGACCGGCTTTCCTACCGAGACAGAAAACCCAATGGATGACAACATGGCTAATTTCCTGCGTTTCAATAGCAATGCGCTCACCGTGCGCCGGCTGGGATCGGCTGCGCTGGACGCGGTGTATGTAGCAGCCGGGCGGCTGGATGGCTACTGGGACGCGGAGATCAGCCTGTGGGATATTGCCGCTGGCGGTCTGATCGCCAGTGAGGCAGACGCCGCCGTAACGGACGTATTCGGAAACCCAGATTACATGGGCAAGCAACCCTCCAGCATTGTGTGCGCCAACCCGGTCATTCATCAGCAAATGCTGGACCTGCTGGCAGCCACACGGGAAGCGCGGGGCGCAGTGACATCCAAGGTTTAGTACTTCAACAGAATCACCTGCCCTAGCGATATTAACAGCACAGCGATGCACGCCAGAATATGCCAATAACCCAAGGGGGCATTTTATGCCATCACGAGCAGGTAAATATTTTTAAATTTACCTGTCGGGCTAACCTCCCTGGTTGGCCCGACAGGTTATTGATTTCAATGATCAATGCCCAAATGATGGCATCCGGCGTTTCCTGGTTTAAAACATCCACAGATCCTTTGGTAGAATAAAGCCATCCTCAATTTCAACGTGTGCTTTGTCAGAGGCGCCAATGTCGAACCCGGTTGTTCAGGCCACCCCACAGCGCTCACCCTTCCAGGGCTTTTTGCCCTTCTTCTGGCTGGCGTTGGCCGGCCTGGGCGGGATTGTTCTGGCAGATCTGGTTAAATACCCGGCCTGGGTTTGGCTGGCCGGGATGCTGATCTGCTTTCTGGCGCTGATTCTGGCCTGGTGCCTGCCCGGGGCATGGGTTCTGACGCATCATTTGCGCCGGCTGACCCGGGTTGAGCAACGTCTGCCGGGCGCGTTGTTGGCCCTTGTTTTCTGCCTGGGCGGCTGGCGCTGCGCCGCGTCACGGCTGGCAATAGTACCCGAGCACGCGGCTTACTATAATGAGCGCGGCACAGTCCAGCTGGTGGGAACGGTCGTCCAGCCGCCAGATTTCCGCGATCACATCACCAATCTCACCGTCGAAGTGGAATCTCTGGAGGTCTTCAGCGGTGTGGTGCAGACGGCCAGCCCCGCTGAGATCTCTGGGAGGGTGCTGGTACAGATGCAGCCTGGGGATAACTGGGCTTACGGAATGCGCATCAGCGTTACCGGTCAGTTGCGCACGCCGCCCGAAGGCGATGATTTTTCTTTCAGAGATTTCCTGGCCCGCAAGGGGGTTGGAAGCCTGATGACATACCCCCAGATCGATCGAGTGGAATTTGGCCGGGGCAACCCCTTCAAAACAATTATCTTCGACCTGCATACCCGGGCCTATACTGTGTTGCAGACGTTGTTTCCCTCGCCAGAAGCAGATTTGCTGGCGGGTATTCTGCTGGGTCGCGACCAGGGTCTTTCACCCACGCTGCAAGACGCCTTCCGCCGGACGGGTACAGCGCACATCATCGCCATTTCAGGGTTCAATATCGCCATCCTGGCAGGCTTATTTTCCGCGGTCTTTACGCGCTTGCTGGGACGCAAGTGGGGCGCGCTGGCTGCTGTAAGTGCGATCTCGATCTACGCTATCTTTGTGGGCGGGGATGCGGCCGTCGTCCGGGCAGCCATTATGGGTGCCCTGGGCGTGATGGGCGGGATGTTTGGCCGTCGCCAGAACGGCCTTAACAGCCTGGGGCTGGCGGCGCTGGGCATGGCGTTAATCGACCCGAACATCGCCTGGGATATTGGTTTTCAACTCTCTATGGCGGCGACACTGGGACTGGTATTGTATGCTCAGCCCCTGGAGGAGCGTTTCGTTAAGCTGGCTTCCAGGCAAATTTCAGAAGAACGCGCCCAAAAGTTGGTGGGACCGGTGAGCGAATTTTTTCTCTTCACCCTGGCCGCCCAGGTAATGACATTACCAATCATGATTTACCATTTCGGGGGTGTTTCCTGGATTACTTTGCTGGCTAATCCTTTAATACTGCCGCCCCAGGCTCTGGTGATGGCGCTGTGCGGATTGACCTTACTGGCGGGGTTGGTTTTACCAGGATTGGGTCAGGTTTTGGCGGTCATCAGCGCGCCCTTTGTGTGCTACAC
>JAAYKH010000017.1 GCA_012522475.1 Chloroflexota bacterium
CCCCCAATAGTGTACAGCGGTGAAGGGTCGCAGCACCAGCTCTTCATTATAGACATGCGTCAGGTCACCGCCCAAGTCAATCAACGCAGCGCATTTACGCAAAACCTCGGCGTTAACATTGGGCGTTCTCAGGCCAATCGTATCCCCAATAATCCCAGCCAGCAAACACATGGCCACATCCGGGTTAAAAGATAACCCCCAGGCAGCCAGGTGGTCAAACAAGACGGCAGCCGTGGCTACCTGCTCTGGTTCCACCACGTTGATAGTCCCAAAGGCGAGGTTGGTTTTATGATGATCAACCACCAGGTCAGGCTGTCCGTAAGCGTCAAGGACAGAACCTGCCCGGTCCAGCTCTGAACAATCAACAACGATGGTCATATCCACAGAACCCGAAGGAGCACGAACCACATGCTCAGAACCGGGCAAGTAATGATAATGGTCGGCACCATCTTCAAGCACCAATTGAACCGATTTGCCTTTACTCATCAACGCCAATCCCAGCCCCAGCATTGATCCAACTGCATCGGCATCCGGGCGTATGTGCGAGGTAATCAGGAAGCTTTGGCTGGCAAGAATTTTCTTTGCAATTGCCTGATCTGTTTCAGAATGCATCGTTTTCCTCGGCATCTGTTTGCTCTGACTCGTCTAAAATCTCGCCAAGCGCCTCGCGCTCCTGTCGAATGACCGAGAGTAACGCTTCAATCCGATCGGCCCGTTCGGGGGTCTCGTCCCAGTAGAACCTTAGCTTTGGCATCACACGCAGGTTCACCGCCTGGCTGAGGTTGTAACGAAGAAAACCACTGGCAATTTTCAAACCAGCCAGAATGTCTTCGACCTCGCCAGAGCTGTTCAGCTCTGAAACATAAATATTGGCGTAATCCAGTTCACGGTCCACAGAAACATCGGTGATATACACCCCCTCAAGCCGGGGATCGTTTACCTTGGTCTCTAAAATCTCGGTTAATACCTGTTTAATTTGATCTTGTATTCGTTTTAATCTGATCTCTGAAGGCATCAGACGTTCCTCCTCACATCACCCTAAAGGGTTTCCTTCTCAAGGATATAACATTCCAACAGATCCCCTACTTCAAAATCGTGAAAGTTTCTCATTGCGATCCCGCATTCAAAGCCTTCACGAACTTCACGCACATCCTCTTTTTCTCGCTTAAGAGAGCCAATTTCGCCATCATAAATAACCTGCGCATCGCGGATAACTCGCATCCGCCCATTGCGGCGAATTACACCGTCAATAACACGACAGCCAGCGGCAACTTTAAAACGCGAGACGCTGAAAGTTGCCAGCACATTAGCCCGCCCCGTCACACGTGCCACCATTTCGGGTTTCAACATACCCTTGATGGCTTTTTCAACATCCTCAAGCAAATCATAGATGATGGAATACAGTCGAATTGAGACACCTTCTTTTTCTGCCAGCCGTTCCGCAGCATTATCCGCTTCAACCGCAAAACCAATCACAATCGCATCTGACGCCGTCGCCAACATCACGTCATTCTCCGAGATATTCCCAATCTCCTGATGCAGGATGACGATTGAAACCTCGGGATGCTCCTCGCCCAGTTCTTCAAGGGAATTGACAATCGGCTCTAAAGATCCCTGGACGTCAGCTTTAATGATCAAGCGTAATTCTTGTGTTTCACCAGCTTGCATCTTTTCAAACAAATCTTCCAGCGAAACTTTGGTCGGCTTGATGGCAGTTTTCTCACTAATTTCCAATTCTGCAACAATCGACCTGGCTTTCTTCTCGGATTCGACCACCCGGAAGAGGTCACCAGCATGAGGCACATCATTCAATCCCATAATCTCAATCGGAGTGGAGGGCCCTGCCTTCTCAATTCGGGTACCGCGGTAGTCAAACATGGCTTTGATCCTGCCATAGGCTTTGCCGGCCAGGACCGTATCTCCCATTTTAATGGTTCCATTTTGAAGCAATAAAGTGGCCAGTACACCGCGGAAGCGGTCTAATTCGCCCTCGACCACGGTCCCCAGGACTTCACCCTTCGGGTTAGCGCGAATATCCATGTTGTCAGCCACCAAAAGGATCGCTTCCATCAGGTCGTCCAAGCCCTGTTTCTTCGTGGCAGAGACCGGAACGATGATCGTATCGCCATCCCACTCATCAGGCACCAGGCCAATTTCCGCCAATTGTCGCTTAGCAAGATCGGGATTTGCCGAGGGCAAATCCATCTTATTCAACGCCACCACAATCGGCACCTGGGCAGCTTTAGCATGGTTGGCAGCTTCACGAGTTTGAGGCATCACGCCATCATCCGCAGCCACCACCAGGATCACAATATCAGCGCCCTGGGCGCCGCGAGCCCGCATTGAAGTGAAAGCCGCATGACCCGGCGTATCCATGAAGGTGATCTTTTTTCCTTTGTGCTTAATCTGATAAGCACCAATATGCTGTGTGATACCCCCTTTTTCGCCTGCAGCAACGTTGGTTTCCCGCAGTGCGTCTAAAAGTGAGGTTTTCCCATGATCAACATGACCCAGGATCGTCACCACAGGTGGGCGGGCTACCAAGTTTTTTTCATCTTCATCGGCAATGACACGCCGCCAAAAGGGGATTTCTCCTAGATCTTCTGGTTTTGTTTCAATCTTTTCTTCCAGCTCTGGCTCGAATCCCAGCTCGCTGGCGACCACGGCAGCCGTATCAAAATCGATATTCTGATTAATGCTGGCCATCACGCCATTGGCCATTAATACCTTAATGACCTCAATTGGGCTGGTTTCAATTTTTTCCGCCAGTGTACGTACACTGATTTGTAAAGGTAAGATAATTTTCTTAATCTCAGTATCGCTCACACAACACCTCCATAATTACTCGGCTATTCGTCGCTGTGGTTTCACGGCGCAGACCTATTATTAATCTTCAATTGCTGAGGAGCGATCAGATGAGTTTAATTCATCATGACTATTCCTCTGCCCCCTTTTGAACCACACTTGCCTCTGCAATGTGACGGTCAAAGAACGTCAATAATTTTTGCTGCTCTTGCTCTGTCAGCTTGGTTCGCAGGGCATGATCAAGTGCGCCTTTTACACCATGTTCCCAGCAAGCGCGTTGATCGTGCAAATAAGCACCCCGGCCGTGGGCTTTGCCCGTCAAATCAACGCCCACCCCATCAGGCCCGTTAACAATCCTGATCAAGGTTTTTTTTGGTAAAACCTCCCGACAACCCACACAGGTGCGTTGAGGAACGTGTTTCTTCCGTCCGATCTTCTTCCTGGCCATTTAATCGCAACTCAGATCTAAAGTCTACCATTCATCCCACAGGTCAGAATCATCCACTGCTGGTCGTGGTTTTTTCCGTTTTTTCTTCTTCGCGGGTTTGATTTCCTCTTCCCCATCATCGAATATGGCCTTTTCAGGTTCAAAATACCCATATTTAGCTGCATCATAGGAGAAGAGCTTCTCAAATTCATCGACCTCGGCTTCCCCTTCTTCTGTTGTTTCAGATGTTTCAGGAGCAGCAGGTTCAAGAACCACTGCCTCTGCAGGCGCCTGGGCTTCCATAGCAGCATCCTCAACCTCAATCACGTCTGGTTCCAATGTTTCTTCAGAGGTTTCTGTTTCAGGGGCAGCCTCGGTGGCAGAGTCTTCTTCTGAAAGCAATACTTCCTCTGGGTGCACCTCCTCAGGGGTGGCGCGCAAACCATCCGTCAAAGCTTGGATTTTCTCAAAGGTCTTCGGGCCAATCCCATTCAGGCCTAAAATCCGATCAGGGTCAATACGTATTTGCAAGACCAGGTCGCCCAGAGTTTCAATCCCAACTTCCTGAAGAATGTATAAGATATGTTCTTGCAGGTCTACATCGAGGATGTTGATTTCGAAGGTCAAATCGGGCACCGTTGCCAGAGCAGCTTCGTAGCGCAATTTTTCTTCAAGGTTTTCTTCGCGCAGCTTTTCTTCAACTCGTTTTTCAACGCGGTTAATAAATTTCGCCATGTAATCATAATCTTCAGGCGGCAATGGCCGTCCTTCAGCTTTCTTTTCAAGCATGATGGCGACCTTTTCCTGCGCTTCGGCTTCACGTTCGGCCATTTCAGCGTAGTTCGGATCTTCTTTCAATTTAACAAGAGCATCTGCAGCAGCCTCAACCTGGCTCTTAATATCAATTCGCCAACCGGTGAGTTTCGCGGCCAAGCGGGCGTTCTGTCCATCGCGCCCGATAGCAAGTGAGAGTTGGTCTTCAGGCACGACCACGGTGGCTGTCTTGCCCTCTTCTTCACTTTCAGCCAGGTATACACCCACCACCCGCGCTGGGCTGATAGCTTTGGCTATAAACGCGGCCGCGTCGTTGCTCCATTCGATGACGTCAATCTTTTCATCGCTGAGTTCACGAACGATCGCCTGAATACGAACACCGCGCACGCCCACGCAAGCGCCCACCGGGTCGATTCCCTGCTGGGTCGCAGAAACAGCGGCCTTCGCCCTCTGGCCGGGTTCGCGGGCAATGGAACGAATTTCAACCACGCCGTGATAGATTTCAGGGACTTCATTTTCTAACAGCCGTCGCAAAAAATTCCGATGCGCTCGGGAAAGAAGAATTTGAGGCCCGCGATTGCTATCAGTAACTTCGTAGATTAAACAACGAATACGATCATGCACACGCAAACGTTCCCGCGGGATCATATCCTTGCGAAGCATCTGTCCTTCAGCTTTTTTGTCTAAGCCAATTGTGGCATAGCGAGGGGTAACTGCCTGAACAATCCCGCTGACAATTTCGCCGACCTGTTTTTCAAAATAATCGAGTTGAATTTCACGCTCGGCTTCACGAATTCGCTGCTGAATGACCTGACGCGCCGTTTGAGCAGCCACGCGGCCAAAATTCTCTGGTGTGGTTTCAACCACAACCATGTCGCCCAAAACCGCATCAGGATCAACCTTACGGGCCTCGCTCAATAGGACTTCGGTGCGTTCATCCTGGACATCTTCCACAGTTTCTTTCTCTGCGAAAATTGACACTTCGCCTTGATCCATATCTACTTTTGCTTCAACAAACTGCGCGTTTGAGGCGTTAACAGCCTTACGATAGGCAGACACCAAGGCAGATTCCAGCGCTTCAAGAATCACGTCCCGACTGAGCTGGCGATCTTCAACAACCTCATTGAATGCAAGCGCAAATTCACTTTTCATGGTTTCACTTACTCCATTTAACTAATCTTGCTTTCTAAACAGAAAAGTGGGGGGCACCCACTTTTCGACGTAAAGGGTATGAAAAATAAGCCGAAGCTTATCAACTCACCTGTGATTTTAGCACAAAAGAAAACCACATGCAAGACAACTTCCTCATTTTTATAAGGATTATAACCGAGTAATTAACTATTCTTTAAGTTTTCACGTTTCTATCAGCCCTTTTGATAAAAGTTCTTTTCCGACAAAGATGCTGTTTCCCCGTTTTTTCCTGTTAATGAATCATATATCCATTATAATTAAGGAGGACAATCAAAACCAATCCAAAGGCGGAAAAAATGAAAAAAGACTTTCTCTGGTGGCGTGATGGCATTATTTATCAAATTTACCCCCGTTCCTTTGCTGATTCTAACAACGATGGCGTGGGCGACCTGCCGGGTATCATTGGTAAATTGGATTATTTGCAAGACCTTGGCGTCGACGCCATCTGGCTTTCGCCAATTTACCCCTCACCCGATGTTGACTACGGCTATGACGTAGCAGACTACAAGGATATCGACCCGCAATTTGGCACCATGCAGGATTTTGAAGTGCTGGTCAAAGAAGCCAAAAAACGCGCCATCCATATCATCATGGACCTGGTGCTCAATCACACCTCCGATCAGCATCCCTGGTTTATAGAAGCCAAAAAATCTCGGGACAATCCTTATCACGATTGGTATTTATGGAAGAACCCCAAACCTAATGGCGGCCCACCCAATAATTGGCAAGCCGTTTTTGGCGGGCCAGCCTGGGAATATATCCCTGAATTAGATCAGTATTATTACCACATGTTTTTCAAAGAACAACCCGATCTCAATTGGCGCAATCCGCAGGTACGGGAAGCCATGCTGGATGTATTTCGCTTCTGGCTTAACAAAGGGGTGGACGGCTTTCGCCTGGATGTATTTAATGCTTATTTCAAGGACCCTGAATTCAAAGACAACCCGCCCCAAATAGGTATCCGGCCTTTCGACTGGCAAAAGCATATTTTTGACGTTTCGCAACCCGAGATGTACCCCCTATTGGGCGAGATTCGTGCCATCATGGATACGAAAAAGAATACCTATGTTGTCGGAGAGACTTTCTTGGCCGACCCCGAGCAAACTGCCAGCTATTGTGGTGATGACAAATTGCACGCCGCCTTTAATTTTAATTTTGCTGAAAACCGCTGGCACCCCAAACGGTTTTTAAGGTCTGCTCAGCAATGGTACAACGCGCTTTCCGATGATGCCTGGCCGAATAATTTCCTCAGCAATCACGACATGCACCGCACCGCCACCCGCTTTTGCCTCGATGAAGATGATCGGCGAGCAAAGGTCGCAGCTGCCATGCTTTTGACGCTTCAAGGCACACCCTTCATTTATTATGGCGAGGAGATCGGTTTGCGCGACATCCCCATTCGCAGAAAAGGGGATGTGAAGGATCCGGTTGGAAAGCCTTTCTGGCCCTTTTTTAAAGGGCGGGATGGTTGTCGGGCACCCATGCACTGGTCTCCGAAAGAAAATGCCGGTTTCTCCACTACGAACCCCTGGCTGCCGGTACACAAAAATTATCTAAAACGTAATGTTGAAACCCAAACTGCCGACCCGGATTCCTTATTAAACCTTTTCAAACAACTGATCCGGATTCGGAAAGCAGAGCCCGCATTACAACGGGGTGACTTCATACCCGTGTTTGAAGACCCGCAATACCTGTTGGCGTTTTTCCGCACTTATGAAGACCAACAGGTCCTGGTTGTTTTAAATTTCAGCAGCCGAGAACTGCTCTTTGATAGACCTGAAGGTAACTGGTCTGCCTTATTTGGGGCAGAACCGCCTGAAACAGGGCAACTTACCATCCTGCCCTTCGATATCAGGCTACTCAAAAAAACGGCATGACCCTTAACCAAGGGCTTAAGTGAAGTAAAACCTTTTCTTCCTCACCGCAGCCTCGAAAAGGAAGGCTCCGATGAACGTCCCTTACATTTCCGGCTCCGGCCCGCCGCCTGAGCTGCCACTGGGCCGCTTTCTCCCACCCATTCCCGCAGGGATGGCTTTGGCCTGGTGCCGGGAAAATTTAAACCCTGGCGATTGGGTGCTGGACCCTTTTGGATATAACCCGCTGGTGTTAATCGAAATTGCAGCCGCCGGACACCCCGTATTGGTCAGTATTAATAACCCAATTCACACCTTCCTGCTCAATATCCTGACCCGTGCACCTCAGGCAGAGGACCTGATCGCTGCTTTGCAGGATTTAGCTGTTGCCAGCAAAGGGAACGAGCGTATGGAACCCTATATCCGGAGCCTGTACAGGGTCAATTGCGCCAATTGCAACCAGCAAATTGAAGCTGAAGCTTTTCTATGGAAAAGGGATGCGAAACAACCCTACGCTGCTGTAGTGGATTGCACAATTTGTGGAGCAAATGGAGAGCAGCTGTTAAGCCAATCCGCGCTCGATAACCTGACCCCTCTACCGCCCAAAGAATTACACCTGGCCCGGGCATTAAATCGAATTGTCAAACACAATGATACCCTGCGCGATCATGTTGAAAGTATCCTTAATGTCTATCCAGCGCGGCCTTTAATCATTCTTCAGACCATCATCAACAAGCTGGAAAGCCTGGAGCAGTCACCTGAACGACGCGAGCTGCTGACCGCCCTGATCCTCTCGGCAGCCGACCGCGGGAACAGTCTCTGGGCATACCCTTCACCGCGTCATCGCCCCCGCCAGATTAAAGTGCCTGTCGTTTACATGGAACGCAACCTGTGGAAAGTGATGGAAGAAGCTGTAAGCACCTGGCAGGTTGTTAAAACCCCCATCCGTCGATCAGAATGGCAGGGCCTGCCCGATCAGCCCGAAGGAATTTATATCTATAAAGGTCGCTTCAGAGAGCTGACGCCCCCACCACCAGAGGGGTCAATCAAAGCTGTTCTGGCAGCCATCCCAAGGCCAAACCAAGCCTTTTGGTCTTTATCTGCCCTTTGGACCGGGTGGATTTGGGGACAAGAGGCAGTGGCACCAATTCGACAGGTTCTTTCTCGTCAGCGCTATGACTGGAATTGGCATTGCCTCGCCTTAATGGGTGTCTTTGAGACCATCGCCTCCTTGAAGCCAGCGCCACCCAAGGTTTGCGGTCTGGTCGCTGAAAATGAACCCATGCTTCTGCTGGCAACCTTGCTGGCGGCAGAAACCAAAGGCTTCGGACTGCAAGCCTTTGCGCAATCCACAGACGATCAGCTTGCCCAATGCCAGTGGATGCCGCTTGCCCAGCCAGCCCCCAATTCTCATCCCGAACCAGCCCTGGCTGTTGCCAGAGCAGCAGTATCAGAGTACTTGCAAAAAAAGGGGGAGCCGGCCGCTTACCAGTGCGTTCATACTGCGGCGCTCACCGGTTTGGCTAAAAACAACCAGCTGACAATTGATATTTTCCTTCAAAATCCCAACCAGATGACCTCCGAAACCCATCACTGGCTTGAAACAATCTTTCACGACACCAGTTTACTCACCCGTGTTACCGGTGATGCGGCAACAATTGAAGCCGGAGAATGGTGGTTGTCCCATCCAGAGCCGGTAATGCTAAGCCAGATCGATATCCTGGAAGAAGCGATTTACAATCACCTGCTCTCATCGCCCATCTCGACAGCCGAAAAGGTGAGAAGCATCGCCTATCGCGCGCTTCCAGGGATCTTTACGCCTGAAGATGAGCAGGTGTTGAATTCTCTGGCCTCCTATGCAGACCTGGTCGACCCCGATCAGCATCAGTGGATGCTTCGGGAAGGAGAATATCCTGATGCGCGTCAAGTGGGTCAACAGCAGCTTTTACAATCCTTGAACAGCATCGCCCAGCGTTTGGGTTATCATGTGTCAGGTTCAAACCCGCTGTATTGGCACGAACACCCTGCTGTGCTTCCCAAATATCGCTTGCACGTCTTAAACACAGCCATCGTTTCGCCCTACATATGGGGCAATTTCGCACCTGCTGAAACTAACCTCCTGGTTATTCCTGGCAGTCGGGCAAACCTGCTGGCCTATAAACAGCAACAGAACATACTCCTCAGGGATAAATTGTCAGCAGGATTTCTTGTGATTAAATTCAGGCTGGTACGCGATCTTGAAGTCAATCCCCTGCTTTCCCGAGACTTATTCAAAGACCAGATTCACGCCGACCCCCCAGAATATCGCGCCTCTCAGTTGGCCCTCTTATAAAAGAACTCCCTATTCTAAATTGTCGATCACACAAGCCCTCAGGGGGTTTCAGTCTCGGTCGGCTCGGGGGTCGCGGTTGGTTCGGGGGTCGCAGTTGGTTCGGCTGTTGCCGTAGGCTCAGGCGTTTCTGTCGGCGTGCTGGTTGGTGTTGCAGTCGGTAATTGAATGTTCAACCTGAGCAGTTTTTCAGCGTAAGTGTTTTCTGTGCTTTTTATGTAAAACCTGAGTGTAATGATGCCCGGTTCCACATCTTCCAAATCCCACTCATAGAGGGTATCTGGACTGTTCTGAGGCGTCTGCTCATTATCTACCAAAATTTTCCAATTAGAAGGATCCGGGCCGCTGCCCCATTCAATCCGGTAATATTTGAAGTTTTGCGTAGCAGTGATCATACCGGTGATTTCCAGCGGTATGGTGATAATATTTTGCCCGTCGACCAAACCCGTTAGGGTGATGATCGGTCGTGGGTCATCTGCACGACAGGTTCGCTCAGGCACAAAGAATAAGGGGTCTGAAAACCCCAGGTTACTCGCCCAGGACTGGCCTTCTGGTGCATCCTTCAACCAGCGTTTGGCCCAGGGGTCTGTCACATTGGCAGCGAAGATTTCATCAGTAAAGTCACCACACGCGTCAGAGATCGCCAAACCCGTCCAGGTATCGATAACGACCTTCTTCCACAGATCCTCAGTGCGCGGCAGTGGGGGTTGATCGGCGGCAAAGATCTCACTGTATTGCTGCGGGCACCATTCAGAGGGTTCCGTGCCGGAGACGGAGCAAACCACACGATCGATGATCCCCGGTGGTCGCACAAAGGTTGAGGGCACACCACCCATCAATCGGTCAATCGCAAAAGTCATAAATTGCGCCCAAATTGGCCCTGCACCGGTTATCCCGGTGGTATTCACCATCGGCGAATAATCTGCATTGCCCACCCAGGCCCCCACTGCCAGGTCAGGTGTATAACCAATCGTCCAATTGTCACGAAAGTCGTTGGTCGTCCCGGTTTTTACGGCGGCTGAGAAGGGCAGATTGATAACCGGGTTAGAGCCAAACATCGGAACGCGGGCGTTCTTATCCGCCAGGATATCCGAGATCATGTAAGCATGTTCAACCCTGACAACTTGAGATCCAACTGGTGGTTCGTATTCATAAACCACATTTCCGGAATGATCCACAATTTTTGAAATTGCCACAACCGGCATCATGCGGCCTTCGTTAGCAAGGGTTGCAAAAGCGGAGGTCAATTCCATCAAGCTGACTTCACCGCCGCCCAACGTCAGCGAAAGGCCATAATCAGGCCGCGTCAAACTGGAAATTCCCAACCGGTTGGCAAAAGCAATCAATCCATCATCCACGGGGCTGTCGGGGTTTTTATAAACGCCAACAAATTCCAGGGCTTTAACGGCGGGAATATTATAAGAATTCGCCAATGCAGTCCGCACCGTAACAGGCCCATGAAATCTTCCATCATAATTATTGGGAATATAAGCCGGGCTGGTATCAAAAGGATCGGTGGACGGCGGAAATTCGGTAGGGATATCCCAAATTAAAGTCGCGGGTGTCCATCCTTTTTCAAAAGCGGCAACATACGTCAGAGGTTTGATCGCTGACCCGGGCTGCCTGGATTGCGACAGGACCATGTTCACCTGCCCTGATATGGCCTCGTTATGAAAATCTGCCGATCCAACCATTGCCAAAACTTCCCCGGTATTGGGAGCCAGGGCGATGAGCGCGCCATTGAAAGCGTTGTTGTTAACCAGGGCTGCCACCTGGTTCGCTACAATTCGTTCAGCCTCATCCTGCAGCACGGGGTCCAGCGTGGTATAGACAGTGAATCCGCTACGGTAGATCGTTTGCGGGTCAAATTCTGCTTCTAAAAGTGAGCGCACATACACCACCCAATGCGGATAGCGCATGCTGAAAGTTAGTTCGGGGAACTGATAATTTTCCAGGTCGATGCCGGCTTGGGTTGCATCAGCATAAGTTACACAAACAGGTGGGCGCCCGGAACCAATTTCGATGCAATTTCGTTCTCGACTCAGTTCATACATCAACACCAGTACAGAACGCTGCCGGTAAAGGGTGGCCTCCCGGTTGTTATAGACGTCATAAACCGAGGGAGCCTGGGGCAACCCGGCCAAGAATGAGGACTGCCACAAGTTCAGCGAACCGGCGTCGCTGTTGAAATAGATTTCTGCCGCCGCCTGAACCCCATAAGCGGTATTGCCATAGTAATTCTCGTTCAAATAAAGCTCAAGAATTTCTTCCTTGGAATACTGGTTGGTAATTTCGTAAGCCAGGACAATTTCACGAGCTTTACGTTGATAGGACTGGTCGTAACGTTCAGTCGGGTCCAACAGCAGTGCCCGCGCTAGCTGCTGCGTAATGGTAGACGCGCCTGAGCGAATCTCCCCCGCCGTGTAGTTTTGCCAGAGGGCGCGGGTCATTGCCAGAAGGTCAAAGCCGGGGTGGTAATAAAAATCCTTGTCCTCGGTGGCGATCGTAGCGGCAATCAAAGCTGGAGAGATATCTTCCAGCGGGATATAAGTGCGCCGACCAGCAGAGGGGTCCAAAATCTCATAGAGCAAATTCCCATCCCGATCTAAAATGCGGGTGGTCTCAAATTGAGCTGCCCGATCTCGCAATTCAGTAACATCCGGAAGCGATGATTTAATTCGAAAATACTGGTAAATTGCAATCGACCCGAGCACCAACCCTACCAGAATGATAAGAAACACAAACGCCAGGAAAGCCGTTAACAAACGTGAGCCAAAGGTTTTTTTCTTATCTGGTTTTCGCGGTCGAGCCGTTTCTGAAGGACGGCGTCCCGGGCGTTGGCTGGGCTGTGAAGATGGTGCTTCCGGTCGGCGAGGGCGGCCGTGCTGTGCGTGCGTGTGTTGATAAGCCGCCGGCATCACCCGCGTTGCGCCATGATCAACCTCGCTGACAGGCTTTGGCAGGGTGGGTTTTGACGGCGTCCAGTCCGGGGGAACATCGCGCGGCGGAATGGTGGGGGAATCGTCCAAATGTCCTGTGGGCCTGCCCAATGGCGTTGCACTATCCGGCCGGTCAATTGGAATCGCACGGGTTTCCATAACGGAATCAGGCAGACC
The DNA here is from genome assembly GCA_012522475.1 of Chloroflexota bacterium. Taxonomy (GTDB): domain Bacteria; phylum Chloroflexota; class Anaerolineae; order Anaerolineales; family Anaerolineaceae; genus Brevifilum. The sequence continues at coordinate 12,496 of JAAYKH010000017.1, forward strand.
TCCGATTGGTGTTGCCCGTGTTACGGCACGGCTATCCGCGTCTTCCCCGCCCCCCGTTGGGATGGCTCGCGTTGCGTCTTCGTCGATATCACTCAGATGAATTGGCTGGGTCTCTTCCTCATCCAGATTATCCAGCGGTGTAAACGGTGTATCGCCCCACCATTCAACCGATCCTTCGGCACCGGTCTCGTCAAGGTTTGGTCCATCAAGAAGCTCCCCATCACCCTCAAATTCAAGCTCGGCGCGCCATTCAGAAGGTTTTACCGTTTCATGTTCACTCTCTTCAGAGGCGTCAACCTTCACCTCCTGGGTTTCCTCATCCTTCGGAAACTCGGCAGCGGTTTCATGATTCTCTTCAGGGTTTTCAGCTTCGAATTTTTCGTTATCGTTTGGTCGATCGTTTATCTCGCTCATAATGCTTATTTTAACACAGGTCGTTATCGAATCTTTGTTTCGTTGGAATTCAGTTCAGTCGCACGATTCATGCGCTTCAAGGCCATGATTAAGGATTATACGCATACCCGGCTAAAAAAGAAACAGCGCCCCAAGACTGATGATCGTTGATCAGACATCCCCTTTATGGTGCGTTGCACAACTGGAGAACATCGCAAGAAGGATTTTAAAAAAGATCGGTTCGATTACAAATATAAAACCACCACCACACCGATAACCAAAAAAGGCGTGACCGGCAAAACCGTGGCAAAGGTTCGATAACGTCTCAACGCCAACAAAACACCGATATACACCAGAGAAAACACGACAAAGACCAGCAAACCGATCAGGATTGCGCCGACAATCCGCGGCCAGCCGGTCAGCAAACCCATAAAACTGCCAGCAAAGACATCGCCAAACCCAAACGCTTCCCGATTGGCTTTTTCCCCGCGCCATACCCCCAAAATCTTCACAGATGCTTTCCCCAGAAGGAAGAACAGCAGCGTCATCAGCAGTCCGCCGGCCCCGCCAAAAAGGGTTGGGGCCAGATTGTGCAGTAAGACCCCGTAAACCAAACACAAAACCAGCCCGAACAGGCTGGTTTCAATCAGTACCAGGCGGTGTTCACTGTCGATCACCCCGATCACACCAAAAAACACCAGCAGGGGCAACGCAGCCCAAAAACCCATCTCTGGGGGTGGAAAAACAGTCAACAACCCACAGATGATGACCGTCCCAACAAAAACAATCGCCCACCGCAAAGTTTTCCGCTGACCGCAATGGGGGCAGCGGGTCCCTATGACATAGTCCCAAAGTTGCCAAGCCTGGCAACAGTTGGGGCAGGTCGGTCGACTGAAGCGCCGCGTCGTTGGCAACACATCGGACAGGTAGTTGATCAGCAAACCGATCAGAATGCCAGCGGGTAACGACAAAATTAAAGACAGCATATTTTTACTCTGTAAAATTTGCCAGTGCGTTAACATTTGTGAAAAACTAAGCGCCGGGGCGTGATCCATATAAAGATTATAACCACTTGGAATTTTTCTATGCATCGATTTAATCAAGTGTTAAGTTCTCATCAATGGCGATTAGGAATTTAAACAATTGCATAAATCTATACGAAGAAAGTTGGTGCGCAAGAAACCGCCTGCCGACTACCGCTTTGCTCATCAGTTGCATTCAGCGCTGGATGTCCTCTTCATTAGAGGATAAAATAGTTCCTGGCTCTGCTTACACTAAGGTCAGCTTTCTGGGGTATAATAAAGCCGTTATGTAAGTTCCCAAGGCGCCTCCTTTTACCTAAATTGGGGGTGCTTTTTAACGAATAAATCATCAATTAGAATCCACAAGGACCCCAAAATGTCGGAATTTGGTACCGTTCAACACGTTGATATCGACGATGAAATGCGCGAGGCTTATCTCGATTATGCGATGAGCGTCATCGTCGCCCGCGCTTTACCGGACGTCAGAGATGGCCTCAAGCCCGTTCACCGCAGAATTCTCTATGCCATGCGCGATATGGGTATTCGCGCCTCATCTGCACATAAAAAATCTGCCCGCATCGTTGGTGAGGTCCTTGGTAAATACCATCCCCACGGCGATATGGCTGTTTATGACGCTATGGCACGGATGGCTCAGGATTTCTCGCTGCGTTATATCCTGGTCGATGGGCAGGGCAACTTCGGTTCGATCGACGGCGATTCCCCTGCTGCCATGCGGTACACCGAAGCACGCCTGACAAAGTTGGCTGAAGAACTCCTGATCGACCTTGAAAAAGAAACAGTCGATTTTGTCGCCAATTTTGATGATTCCTTGCAAGAACCCGAGGTGCTCCCAGCCCGGTTCCCTAATCTGCTGTTGAATGGATCTTCCGGTATTGCCGTGGGCATGGCCACCAACGTCCCGCCGCACAATCTGCGCGAGCTGGTGGCAGCGCTTAATCACCTGATTGACCATTACGAGGATATGGACGACGTCAGCGTAGAAGAATTGATGGCATTTTTGCCAGGCCCCGACTTCCCGACCGGTGGGATCATTGTGGGCGATGAAGGCATCCGTCAGGCTTACAGTACGGGTCGGGGGCGCATTGTGATGCGCGGCACCGCCACCATTGAAGAAAGCAGCGGCGGGCGTTATTCGATCAAAATTTCCGAAATACCCTATCAGCGCAACAAAACCACCTTGATTGAGCGCATTGCCGAACTGGTGCGCGAAGGCCGCCTGGATTCCATTGCGGATATGCGCGATGAATCCGACCGTAATGGCATGCGGATTGTCATCGAGTTGAAGCGCGGTGCACAACCCAAACGGGTGCTCAACCAGTTATATAAATTCACGCCCTTGCAATCCACCTTTGGCGCGCAAATTCTGGCCCTGGTCAACGGTGAACCCCGTCTGCTGACCCTGAAACGCGCCCTGCAAGCCTACCTGGAACACCGCCAGGAGGTGATCACCCGCCGCTCTGAATACGAGCTCAATAAGGCCAAACACCGCGCACACATCCTGGACGGCTTGTTGATTGCGCTGGCAAATCTCGATGCTGTTATCCAAACCATTCGTGAATCTAAGGATGCCGATGCTGCCAAAGAACGGCTAATGGAACGATTCAACCTTTCAGAAATTCAATCGCAAGCCATTCTCGATATGCAATTACGCCGGCTGGCTGCCCTGGAACGCCAGAAGATCATGGATGAGCATAAAGAGGTAATGAGCCTGATCGCTTACCTGGAGGATTTACTGGCCAATCCGAAAAAGATACTGGATATTATCAGGAATGACCTGAATGAGATTGCAGAAAATTATGGCGACGCGCGTCGTACCGTCATTGCACCTGATGCCACCAGCGACCTTTCCGAGGAATCCCTGGTTAAAAAAGAGGAAGTCTTTGTCAGCATCACAGAAAAAGGCTACGTTAAACGTGTCTCGGAGACCACATATCGCGCTCAGGGGCGGGGTGGTCGCGGTGTGATCGGACAATCGATGCGCGATGAAGACGAAGTGAAATTCTTCCTGCGCTGTCATACCCTGAATACGTTATTGTTTTTCTCCGATAAAGGCAAGGTTTATTCTGAAAAGGTCTGGCAATTGCCCGAGGAAAGCCGTACTGGGCGGGGTATCCCGATCTTCAATATTATTAATATCCAAGCTAACGAGCAAATCACAGCCATCGTGCCGGTGGCGAGCTTTGAAGACGCGGCCTTTTGTACCATGGCAACTGTAAAAGGCCGGGTAAAACGCGTGGAATTATCTCAATTCCAGGCTGTGCGGCCTTCTGGATTGATCGCGATTTCGCTGGATGATGACGATCAATTGGGTTGGGTTAAGCTGACCAGCGGAAAAGATGAGGTTATTCTGATCACTCGCAATGGACAGACTTTACGTTACGCCGAGGCTGAGATCCGAGCGATGGGCCGCACTGCCATGGGTGTGATTGGCATCCGCATGCGCGCCGCTGACCTCATGGCTGCGCTGGAAGTGGTTGAACCGGAGGGCTACTTACTGGTTGTAACAGAACAGGGTTATGGGAAACGCACCCCGCTAAAAGAATATTCACCTAAGGGCCGCGGCACGATGGGTATTGCCACCATCGACAAACATGCATTTAATCTCATCGGAAAAATCATTGAAGCCCTGGTCGTCAACGAAAAGGATGATATCTCCATGATCTCCAGCCGTGGGATTGTGATCCGCCTTTCGGTGGCAGATATTTCTGTTCAAGGTCGTGCGACCCGCGGTGTCAGGGTCATGCAGCTGGAAGAAGGCGACACCGTGGCCGCGCTGGCCCGCATTCCCGAGCTGCCGTCCGAAGAAGAAGAAGAAGAAGAAGAATAGACATCAAGAGCCCCGCAGATTACCAACCTTCTGCGGGGTTCATTTTTTGTGCTACAGTATTAATCATTTCCCACGATAATTTCGCCAGACAACGCATGAAACTTCTGTCCGTCTCGAGTTTCAAGCGCAAGCTGTCCATCTGGCATAACCTCGCTGATGCGCATTAGTTGGGGTTGTTCGTCTGGCAGCTGAAACCTGATCCATTCCCCGCGCCAGGCTAGGTGCTTGTTCCAGACCTCAATAAACACAACCTCGGTTAATCGCTGCCGATATGCTTGCATCGCACCCAAAATCTGAGCAAGCAGCACCCATCGATCGACCGGTGCGCCCAGGGCGGATGCGATATCAGTTGCCGGGTAGCGCAACCCCTGCGCTGGCGGCACAGACCCGGCAGCGATATTCACGCCTATGCCAATCACGGCTGCTTCCACTGTACCTGACTGCCAATTTGCTTCAACCAGCACGCCCCCGACTTTAGACCCCATTAACAAGACGTCATTGGGCCACTTTAAGCATGCATTGAGCCCCAATTCTCCCAGTGCTCTGATTAATCCCAAAGCACCCAGGGCTGTTAAACAAGGAAAATATTCAGTTTCAGCGGGTGAAAGCCGGAAAACCAGGCTGAACGCCAGGGATTGGCCTGGCACTGTTACCCATTGCCGCCCAGCGC